>CAMALD010000057.1 GCA_945836355.1 uncultured Lachnospiraceae bacterium
AGGATATGTTTAACCTTCAGGCAAATTCCTTTGACATTGCGCAGGGAATCCGCACAGATTTGGACATGGAGCTTTTTGATACGGGTCTTGCCATCACCGGATTTAATATCATGAGCTTTACTTATCCGGAAGAGGTTCAGCGCATGATCACAAAGAATGCATCTCAGAGCATGATCGGAGATATCAACCGTTACCAGCAGGTTGGTGTGATTGACGGTATGGCGGGAGGAAAGAGCTCTGCAGGCAGCACGGCAGCCGATATGGCAGGCATGATGATGGGCATGAATATGGCAAATCAGATGATGCAGAATACTATGCAGAACAATGCGCAGAACACAATAACGCAGGGCGGTGTGCAGCCGAATGCCGGTGCAAAGCCGAATTTCTGCCCGAATTGCGGACAGAAGACCGGAAACTCCAATTTCTGTCCGAACTGCGGACAAAAGCTGGTATAATGGGAGCGGTGTCTGAAAGGCGAAAAAGACGCCGGAAGATAAGAGTACTGTTAATGCTCATAACAATGCTCCTCGCAGGCTGCGGGGAGCATGAATGTGCAATATGCGGCAATCCTGCGGATACCTTGATGGAAATCTCAGGAAAACATGTTTATATTTGTGACGAATGTTATCGTGATTATATTGAAATCCAGCATTTGTTCAGTGAAACACTGGATTGATTATTCTGCCTTTGAAGTTTTGTGATTGTAAATATGACCGCCGCTGATAACAGCGTTGCGGCCATTTTTTTTGGCCAGATAGAGAGCTTTGTCGGCCTCAGAATAAAGGTCATCAAAGCTGTTCTTGCCGGTAGGGATGGCGGAAGCTACGCCAAGGCTCACCGTGACAACGGCATTGGCGCCGAGTGTCGGGCTGTGCTTGAGCCTGCGGGATTCCACCGTGGCGCGGATTTTTTCTGCTAAAAGAATCGGGTCCATCTCACTGGTACCGTGGACAAACACCAGAAACTCCTCACCGCCGATTCGGGCGATGATGTCGGTGCTGCGCCGCGCAGTATCGCGCAAAATGTCTGCGATTGTCTGGATGCAGACATCGCCGGCAGGATGACCGAAGCTGTCATTGTAGCGTTTGAAATTATCAATGTCAAGAATAATCAGTGCAACCAAAGATTTGTTACGGATGCAGTACGGAAGAATGACATTCATCCGCTTGTCGAGACCGCGACGGTTGAACAAGCCGGTGAGCGGATCCTCCTCGGCATTGCGCAGGGTAGTCGAAAGGCGCTGGGCTACGGAGAAATATCGATACTGTATCTTGGAGAGATATCTTGACAAAATGTAGAATGTGGCATTTAAAAACAGCAGCATGACCACCTGAGATACCGGCATGCTTGCCTGAAGGCAGGTAATCAGGAGAAGAATGAGCTGACAAAGCATCAGCACGGTATATTCCAATGCGGGCAGAACAGGCAGGAATGAGAGAATGGCGAGAAAGATGCAATAGCCAATCAGTGCGCTGCCCCGTGTGAAATCATAATGTGTCAGCACCAGTCCGATGATGAAATAAAAGAGCCAGAAGGAATAATGAATATATGGCGCAGGGGTCAGATTCTGGAGCTTCACCATGTAGGTGGTGGCAGCAAAAAACAGAATACACAGGACTTCGGAGGCAACTAACACGCCGAGAAGAAAACTTCTTGAAAGCCCATTGTAATTGTTGTAGAGCAAGATAAAAAGAATAGGAAAGAATAAGGAAAGAAAAGCGGAAAAAAAATTAATCCGCTTGATATTTTCCCTTGTCAATCGGCTCATAATTTTGCTGTTTTGTTCAAGCACATTGGTTTCTGCCATATTTCCCTACGTTCTGCTGCGGCTGCAGCGACAATAAAATGTATACTACTCCGGTTCATAATAGCATATTATGCGCAAAAACGCAAGAATATTCCTTTAAATACCGTAAAGTTTTCTGACTTTTGACATCGAACTAAACAGTCGAAGCAGCGTCTTCGCGCAACATCCCGATGATGATATTCCGGACAATCAGTCCCAGATGTTTGCGCTCCTCCTTGTCCAAATCACTCAGATAAATCGGTTTGCCATAGTGGATGGTAACGCGGGTCTTTTTTACCCAAGGCATGTGCTTTTCAAAAATATCCGCTGTATTCGAGATGGCGACGGGGATAATGGCACAGCCGGTCTTTTCTGCCATTTTCAGGCTGCCCTCCTTGAACGGTAGCAGGTCAAGGTCACTCTCGTTGCGGTTGCGCGTACCCTCCGGCATGATAAAAACAGAATAGCCGGACTTAATGTACTCGATGCCCTGCATAATGGTCTTGAGACCTTCCTTCATATTATCGCGGTCCAGAAAAAGGCAATTGAGATTTTTCATCCACCAGGAGAAGAGAGGCACCTTCTTTATCTCCTTCTTTGCCACGAAACCGGTCAGCGTCGGCAATGTGATATATCCTATTGGAATGTCTGCAAGACTGCGGTGGTTACCGGCATAAAGCACCGCTTCGTCCTTCGGAACATTTTCAAGACCCAGTACCTTGATTTTTGTGCCGGCGCAGAACATAACAAAGCGGAATGCCGTCCGGACAATGCGTTGCGAAGCGGCTACTTTGGCATGCGGGTTAAATTTTCCGACAATCCAAAGAACAAAGTATACGGGCAAAAAAAGAATCAGAAAAAGCACAATGGACAGTGCTACGAGTACAATTCGCATAAGAATACCTCTCCATAAAATGTGATATCAATTAGTATATCACAATTATTTGTTTCCGTCCATATGCAGTGTGAGGTAGGTGCCGTCGGTTGCAGGATGCCTGCTGTAGCCGTCATCGGTGTACATGTCGTAGGTAAGACCTTTTCCCACCTCACCGAGCAGTTCAAAGTGGTCATAGTCAAGCTCGGCAGTGCTTTCACAGGCTGGAGCCAGCGGGAGTATATGACCCGGGCGGATAAACAGCGGCACCTCATTCAGTGCGCACGGAATATAATGATGACCGGCCTTCATAGGAGTAATCGTGTAGTTCTCGGCGGTGTGGAAGGATACATTGAGCATATCCTCCGGAAGGTAAACCGTGCGGCCGGATACGTTTGCCTGGTAGACGGGGGTCAGCATCAGACCTTCACCGAACAATAGCTGGTCCTCAATCTCACATGCGACCGGGTCATTCGGATACAGGAAAGCCAGCGGCGCAAAGAGAAGCTTATCGGTTACAGCCGCCCGGACAAATTCACTGTAAATATAAGGAATGAGCCGGTATCTCAATTTGAGAATCTCGCGGAAATCATCGAGTCCTTCAAACTGATAGCATTCCTGTTCGCGAGTCCCGAGTGCGGAATGGTTGCGCATCAGTGGAGTGAAAATGCCGAAAGCCAGCCAGCGCAGCAACAGGTCGCGCGTGGTGTTGCTGCCAAAGCCGCCGAGGTCGGCACCGCTGTATAAAAAGCCGCACATGCTTAGGGATGGCATCATCTTGATATTGAGCAGCAGATGACTCCACCAGGACTGATTGTCGCCGGTCCAGATACCGCCGTAGCGGTGCATGCCGATATAGGAGGAACGGGAGAATAACAGCAGCCGCTTGTCCGGGCTGATTTTTTCGAAGCTCTCCGCCGCAGCGCGTGTCATATAGTAGCCGAACAGATTGTGCACCTTGTCATGGCGGACCATTTTTCCGTCGATGTTGTGATAGAAAAGCTTGTAATCCTCCGGCTGGTTGTTGATCTCAAAGGTGCTCTGCATTGCCCAGAAGTCACTAAGCTCCGGGTTATCTTTTTTTTCTGCAAGCTCAGCAACCTTATCGAAGGCGCGCGTGAGTCCTTCTTCCGAAAAGAAGATGGCAGGTTCATTCATATCATTCCAGAAACCTTCAATTCCCTGGTCGATGAGTCGCTTGTACAAGTCTCCGAACCATCTGCGGACCTCCGGTTGAAAAAAGTCCGGGAAATGTGTTTTGCCCGGCCAGACGCCGGCAACAAAATCGGAGCCATCCGCACGTTTACAGAAGTAGTTGTTCGCTACCCCCTCTTCGTAGACATCGTACCCTTTTTCTATTTTGACCCCCGCGTCAATAATCGGTACAAAATGAAGCCCCTGTGCCTTCATCTCTGCCGACAGGGCAGCAAGGTCAGGAAAGCGGGCGGTATTGACGGTAAAATCCTTGTAATTTTCCATGTAATCGATATCCATACTGATGGCATCAAGCGGCAGGTGATTATCGCGATAGCCCCTGGCAACGCGACGGATATCCTCCTCGTTGAGATAGCCCCAACGGCTCTGGATATAGCCGAATGCCCAGAGCGGCGGGATGTAGCTGGTGCCAATCAGATGGCGGAACTGCCCGGTGATATCCAGAGCATTTTCGCCGGTAATCAGATACACATCCATATCAATGCCGTCAGCGGTGATTTCAAGCTCGCTGGATTTGGTGTAGCCGACATCGAAAGAAATGTTTGACGGATAGTCGAAAAACAATCCGAAGCATTCTTTGCCGATGAGCATGATAAAATTGTGTGCACCGTAGAGCGATACCTTGTTTTCGGTGTGATTCGGGTCATCGCTGCAGCAGCTCACATACTGATAGCCTCTCTTGTTGATTCCGCGGTTGGCCTCACCGAGCCCGTAGACGACATCGGTATCCTGCATTGTGCGGGAAAGCGAAAATTGCCCGGATGCGTTGACACGGCATAATCTGCAAAGCTCGCTGGACTGCATGCTCTCATCCGGCATACCGTCTGCTGTGAGGGTAGCTGGAATGACCGGCAGCTCTAGCACAACGGCATCGGTTTTTAATGGTGTTCCAAAACGGTATTTCTGAATCATAAGGACCTCCTAATGTTGTATTTTATGAAAAAGGGCGCAAAGACCTTCGGCTTGACATGGGTGAGGAAATATCATACAATGAAAGGCAGGACAGATTGTCTGATTTCATCCGGCAGTGTGGCGGCTTTGGTGCGCAGAGCAGTCAACGCACTTGTGTCTCCCAGAGATTGGTAGAGGAATGCAAGCAGCCGGTAGGTCGAGATGATATCGCTCCCAAGGTCGACGGCATACTGCAGGGTTTCTGCGGCTTCCCTGTCTGCGCCCGCCTCGTGCAGTGCGCGGCCGAGATGCTGTAGTTCTCTGGTAAACAGGGTAAATGTGGAATCGCATTCCGACAGAAAAGGGAAGTTTGCGGCTCCATAAGCGAGCTTTAAATCCGTATTGGAAATACCGGAGAGATTAAGCATCGGTTTTCCGTTAAGTGCCTGCAATGCTTTGAAAGCTACGGTCACCTCTTTTTCAGGGTCGGCAATACCTGAAAAATCTGGCAGTGTATCAATGCAAGCCGTAAGGTACGGCAGACCGGAAATATCCTTTTTACGGGTAGTGTTTGCCTCGAGTTCTTTCTTAAAGAAATCATCGATCGTTTCTTTTGTATTTCCCGCATGTTTCTTTGTTTCATAGCGGATCAGGATAATTAGTATCAATGTACAACCGAAGATGACAGGCATCGTTATTTGACCGCCTTTCTTTATTTTCCGGCAGTTCCGGGAAAATTATTATGCCAGAATGGAGGAAAATCATGAAGTTTCATTCAAAAAAAACACAGAAAATTATTTCAACGATCATTGTGGTGCTTCTGGTGCTTTCCATGATCGCCGGTGTAGTCGTTTCCATTGTAGGCTGACGATACAGATAAATTCCATGCATAGTTAAGTTAAATATACACAAAATAGGTGCAGATGTCAATGTGCGAGAACATTGGGAAAGGCACGGTGAATATGAGAAAAAAGATGCATGGATGGAGAAAGCAGATAATTTCATTGTTAATATTAAGTATGTTAGTACCGGGAATGGCTGCCTGTCTGGACGAAAAAGACCGGACGAACGATTCGGGACTGCAAAGCGATGGTCGCCGGGAGCAATCGGGGAGACAAGCAAACCCGTTTGCGGAGCTGGATGTGGTACCCGGGGATGAGCAGGGGACTGCGCAGGGACAAAGCGATGAACCGGCTGCGGAGCCGACCGGGGAAAGCGTCCCGCATATGTCTGGGCAGGGGGATTTACAGGAAGCACAGCCGACCAACGTTCCCGCTGCCCAGCTGCCGGAGCATATCGACAAGCCGCTGGAGCAAAAGCTGCTGGTTTCGGAGTTTTCGACCTGGTATGGCAGCAGCAGCCCGCAGCGCTGCAATAATATCGAGCGCGCAGCAGTGCTTTTGAACGGATATGTCATAGCACCGCAGGAGGTTTTTTCCTGTGCGGAGGCAATCGGCCCAATCGATGAGGAAAACGGTTATCTTCCGGCAGGCACTTTTGTAATGGGAAAGGTACAACAGGGCATCGGCGGCGGCGTGTGTCAGGTATCGACCACTCTTTACAATGCGGCGCTGTACGCGGGACTCACCATACTGGAACGAGCGCCTCACTCGATGGCGGTCAGCTATGTTGACCCCGCCAGGGATGCTGCTCTGGCAGGCAATTATAAGGACTTGAAATTGAGGAATGATTTTGAATATCCGGTTATGATAGAGGCGTTTACGGAGGAGGGAAATTTGTATTTCCGCATTCATACAGCGCAGGAGGATATCGGAAATCAGGTCGAATTAGTCAGTGTTGTAGTGGAGGAAATACCGCCGGGGGATCCGGTGGTCACTGTAGATGAGACAAAGCCCCATGATTATTATGAGGTGACGCAGAAGGCGCATACCGGATATGTGGCTGAATTATACCGGGTGATAAGCAGGGATGGCGTGGAGCTTCTCCGTGAAAAAATAAATACCAGTCAATATGCCGCCACGCCGCAGTATGTTACCGTGGGCAGTGATGGGACGTGAGGATACTATGAAGGAATCAGGGAAAAAAGAAAATACGCATTATGGTATAAACTGCAGGAGGAACGGACCAGGCAGCTTGAAGAACAGACAGTAGAGCTTCAGCGTGCGGTGGGACAAGCCGAGGCGGCGAATCAGGCAAAGCGCAATTTCCTTGTCAATATAAGCCATGAGATTCGGACACCACTCAATGTCATTATCGGTATGAATGAGATGATACTCCGCGAGAGCAGGGCGGAGGATATCCTTCAATATGCCCAGAAGGTGGAAACGTCGAGCAATATGCTGTTGTTTCTGATTAAGGATGTTATTGATTTTTCGAAGATTGAATCGGGAAGCCTTGAGATGCTGCCGGTGCGGTAGCATCCGGGTGCGCTGGTAAGCAATATTATTTTCGGTATTTCCGCGAGGGCGAATAACAATATGCTGCAGCTGCATGTGGAGGTGGCGAGAAGATGCCGCGTGCGATGAGGGGCGATGAGGTGCGCATCAAGCAGGTTATCATGCATTTGCTGACAAATGCGGTAAAGTACACCGAAAAAGGGTCTGTCACATTGAAGGTTGGCGGAAAATATGTCAGTGCGGATCAGTATGAGATGCTGGTGCAGGAAAAGCATTTTGATCTGATTTTTATGGATCATATGATGCCGGAGCTGGATGGCATTGAAACGCTGGAACGCTTAAAAGCCAATCATGCGGAACAGATTAAGGATACCGTAATTATTGCACTGACAGCAAATGCGGTTGCAGGGGCACGCGAGGAGTACATAAAAGCAGGCTTTGCGGATTATTTGTCCAAGCCGGTAAACGGTGAAAAGCTGGAGGCTGTGGTGGCAAAATATCTGCCGGAGAGACTGATACTGCCGGGGGCTTCTGCCAAAAA
>CAMALD010000058.1 GCA_945836355.1 uncultured Lachnospiraceae bacterium
TGGATGCTTCAAAAAAAGCATCCTTCTTGCTGCTGTGACCGTCATCCTCCTTAATCCACGGAGCCATAGAATGCCCCATCGGATGTGCGTGGAAGGTTCCCTCCTTGATGGTCGCCATATCGTCATTCAATTCTCCGCAATACGAACCGCAAAAGCCCCAATATGCATATACCCTGCCGTCATCATCCACCAAAATGCCCGGGTCAAAGCCCAGCTCCGTCTTCACCGGGTCCGTAAACGGTCCCCATGGAGTGTCGGATTTTGCCACCATGATTACAGAACCCTTTTGTTCTGCCGCATACATATAATAGGTATCGTCTTTTTTTACCACATCCGGCGCATAAAGAATACTGTTATCCGTAGCGCGGTAACAGGTGCCGTGGCACTTCCAGTCCGTCAGGTCATTCACCGGCGCAGACCATACCACATAATCCCGCCCGCAGTATTCCGTAACCTCCGTATCGTGTGAGCCATAAACATAAACTCTTTCCTCCCCATCATACAAAAAAACTCTCGGCTCACCGTCCGGAACATGCTCCCACAACGGCATATACGGGTTTGCGCCTTTTATTGTCTGCTTCATTTTCAAAATCCTCCTCTTTCTTATCCTTTTGATATTATTTCAGTCCTTCCCCATATTATAGATATGTGGACTAGACTGCCAGATCCACATGATTTAACGTTCCTGCCGCGCCGGTGCTCTCCTTCAGATACACCCCGGTCCTTTGCAGCATTCCGTTTGTCCTGTTCTCACTATCCTTCAGGTAAAATGCAGTGTCCACATTTCCAAGATAGATTGCCCCCACATCAGCCTGTTTTAAATCCATCAGCCGGTCGTTTCCGTCCTCATCCTTTGTCCAGACCTTTAAGCTGCTAAAAATGTCATCATTTTCGTCAATCCATCCGTTTCCGTCCTCATCGTACGCTGCCAGCTCCTGAAACCCGTCACCGCTTGCAGTGCCAAACAATTCAGAACCGTTATTAATTTTGCCGTCATCATTCTTATCCAGAGCCAGGAAGCCGCTTCCGTTTCCGGCAAACGATATTTCCTCCTCCTCCCCATCGCTGTCCAGATCAAAGAAATACTTTTGATCAGTGACGGTGCCTATATTGGTATCCAGATTGATCATCAAAGGGTCGGTCAGCACATAGCTTTCGGTGGTTAATGAGTCAAATTTGCTCACAAATGCCCTTGACATTCCCACTTCGATATTAAAATCAATATCACGGCCATCCGCAGTCTGTACCCTTCCTGTCGCTGCAAATACTGTGCTCTCCGTCTCACTCGTAAACCCGGAGACTGCCGTCACCTTGTGCCACAATGTCCCCGACGAGGAGGTACCGAAAGAAACCGTTGCCGAGGCACCAAAGGAAACTCCGAATTCCTGCTTCTCGAATCCGGTCGATCTGACATCCAGCACTCTCTTTCCGTCAAGTAATTTCAACTCCGCCGAATTAAGAACTTTCCCCTGACGCAGCATCGCAAACATTTTTTTGATCATCTCCAGCTTCAGCTTGTACTCATCGGACATTTCAATTTCCCCGCCCGGGCTTGCCTTCTCCGCTTTTGCCTGCTTTCGCAGGTTCTCAGCCATCACCTTTGCCGCTTTTTCCTGATTTTCCTTTTGTTTTTGTGCTGTCTCCTCTTCCTTCTGTTTCTTGTACAGCTTCATACTTTCAAGTGAGGTTTTGCCTTCCACCTCACCGGACAAGGTCAGAATCGCACCGGCTAAATTGTCAGAAGCTGCCGCCTTCATCGTCATGGACTCAGTGTGGGTGTACCTGCTCTCACTATGACTTGACGTCATCGCAACAGAACTGTTTGTAATTTTCATTTTGGACTCCTTTCCGCTCATGCAAATCCTTTTGCATCGTTTCTAATGTAGTAGTTATCGGCATTTCTCAACGATATCATTAGCGGAAGGTTCTAAAAAGGGGCTGTTTTTACAGCCCCTCTAATCCTATTTTGCACTCTTTTCTGCTCCAATGTTTTCTATTTCGTAGGTAACGGACATGTCCTGCTCTGCATACAGCCGACGGAAGCATGTCATCACTCTTTCCGCGACAACCGAGCCATTGGTAAGATTGGTATCTGCCAGTATGACTATATACTGGTTGCTGCTGTACTCGGTTCCGACATCGACTCTGCGAAGCGATTCGATGACTGCATGGTTTAAGCAGTTCATCGCGCGGGCAAGATTCGAAATATCCGGGTACTCTCCGTTCGGCGAATACAGCGTGAACAAAAGTATCTGGACATCATTTTTATTTCGCTCCACATACCGAAGAAGATATGAATATATCTGCTTAAAATTCTGGTATTCTACGCTGAGAGCGCCCTTCTGGTTAGCATTGCCCTTCTCGATCATCTTTTTAATCTGCTGCATATCAGCTCTTACGGACTGGCGGCTCACTCCCTGTTCCGCATTCTCCGGCTCCTCCTCACTAAAGAACCGGTAACCGCGTTTACCATTTTCTTTTATAAAGTACAGCGCCTTATCCGCCTGCTTATACAGCTCCTCGGTGGTGCGGCCGTCATGCGGCGCCATCGCAATACCGATGGATAGTCCGAGCGCTTCTTTATATTCTGCCAGCTTCGGATTTTCTAAATATTTCTCCGTCATCATTTCAATTCGGCCTGCAATATTCTTCCGGCTCATATTGCCGCTTAAAAACAGTGCAAACTCGTCACCGCCTATACGTCCCAGAATATCGCTCTGACGCTTAAAGGTTTCCTTGATGGCATTGGATAATTCCTTTAATACCAAATCGCCGACCATATGTCCATAATTGTCGTTGATATGCTTAAAATCATCCAGATCAATCATAATGAAGCAGCCTGCCTCATTCTCCTTCAGAAGACGATTTCCCGCCGTTTTTAAGTATGTGGTATTGTAAAGACCGGTAAGTGAATCCGTCTCTGCCATATTCTGGAGTCCGGAAACCACTTTGTTCAGCAGCCTGTATTCATCGGACATGTTTCCGGTAATTTCAGGTGTCTCCTCCTGCAGCCGGTAACCGTTTTTCAGCATTCTGATAAATACGTCTGCCAGCGCCGGATCAAACTGACTTCCGCTGCAGCGTTCAAACTCCGCAATGATTTCATCCATACTCAGATGCGGACGATATACCCTGTCCCGGTTCATAGCGTCAAAGCTGTCCGCAATGCAGATAATGCGGGCGCACATCGGAATCTCCTCGCCTGCAATGCCGGTCGGATATCCTGTTCCGTCCCAGCGCTCATGGTGATAATATACACCTTCCTGCACATGCTCCAGCATGTTCATGCCTTTGAGGATTTCATTTCCCTTGGCAGGATGCTTTTTAACCACCGCAAATTCTTCCTCGGTCAGCCTGCCCGGCTTATTTAAGATATTATCCGGAACAACAATCTTTCCGATATCATGCAGCAATGCAACATAATAAAGTGTATCCGCCTCTTTCGCGCTCCAGCCAAGCTCTTGTGCAATGTCCTTTGCAACCCTTGCCACCATCGCCGAATGCCCGCTGGTGTACTTGTCTTTTGCGTCAACGCTGTTTGCCACCGTCACAATCGTGTTCAGCGTCATTTCGTCCAACTGCCTTGTCTTTGCATCCACCTGCGCCTGCAGGAAACGGGAATCCCTCAGCTGCTGCCACAATGCGCTGAACAGCAGTACAAACAAACCGGTCAGTATCCATACTCCGTCAACACGGTCCTCAACCAGATTCAGCAGTAAAAGCTCTGCCAGTGTCGACAAAATAAAGGTCAGCAGGCCACACAGCATGATTCTGTAATGTGCTGTCCTGTGACGCACGAGGTCGATGCCAATCAGCACCAGCTCTGTAACAATCAGCAGCCCAATCACCAGATTCATCGGTGCCAGACAGGTCAGAAAATCGGCGGTTCCGGTAAAATGCAGCACCATAAAAATTGTAAAATTGACAAGTATCACACACTTAATGACAGTATGTACCTTATGATACCTGCCCTCCTGCACACTGTCCATATATACAAAAAACGGATACGGCATCAGCATGCTGAGCATAAAGGAAGCGACACCATCCACATAATAAACGTGAAATACCAGCTGGAACAATGAATTATCTGCCAGCAGCCACAAAGAAACCATCAATATGCCGACAGAGATATAAATAATTTCCGCTACTCTCTTTTCCTTTATCGAGATTACAACCGCTGCAACTGTCAACATCAGTGAAATAACGAAAAGTGCAATAATGCCGCCAAAATATACACCTTTTGTGTGGAAGTAATATTCAAAGGCTCCCATCGCATCTCCGATGTAGATTGGCTGCAATTCTTTGCAGATTTCCTTATCCAGTTGAAACAAAATCCTCGCCGCTGCTCCGGCATCGCTCTCATACAATGGGCAGTAAAACAGTACCCCCTTGACAATACCTCCCGGAAGCTGATTCTCTTCCGATGAGAAACACAATCTTTCCGTTCCATCCACAGACACCGTGATATCCCCTATAATCGGGATACACAGGTACATTCCGTCTCTGATATCATCCGCCAGCCGGGTCTCTATCGCCACAGATTTCCACTCCGCGGTATTTACCGTGTACGGCAGACTAATACTCTGTCTCGTCCCGTCCGCTAAAATCATTTCCCAGTTTTCAACTGTTTCATACTGTGTCTGCGGCTGAATCCCCGGAGCACTGCTGCCGCGGAATGTCACTATAAAGCAAATGCTTCCAACAAGCGCCATGAAAAACAGCGCATGTAATATTCCATTTCTTACCTGTACCTTATTCATGCTGTCCTCTTTTATCTCTTCGGTGGAATAATATCCATTGTCCATGTTATAGTCACAACCTACAATCACCAATTGTAACCATTTTAGCATATCCGGATACCTAATTCAATGCTAAATTCCCCTGAATTTCCAATTTTTTCATCTGCTCTTCCTACATCATGGCGCTGTCGTACACTGCTCTTTCCCCTCCGATAAATTTTGCCCGCCTGCGCGCCGCCGTGATATTCGCCTCGCCAATCCTGTTATTCTCAAGTCTTACAGGCACAGCGACCTTCCTGATATGCATTCCGATCAGCGTCGCACCGATATCAATACCTGCATCCGCTTTGATTTCCTCAACTACCACAGGGTGCTGAAACATCCTGTAAGCGGTGGTCGCAAAGGAGCCCCCTGCCTTCGGCTGCGGAACCACATTCACGATTTCCGCGGACGGCACAGCCTCCGCTTCCACAACGATTGCCCGGTTTAAATGTTCACAGCACTGTGCGGCAAGATAGATACCTTTTTCCCTCAGCACTTCATAGATGCCTGCAAACAGTGCCTGCGCAACCTCGATATTGGAATTTGTGCCAATCCGGTCGCCACACACCTCGCTGGTAGAGCAGCCGACAACCAGAATCTGCCCTTTTTCCAGCTTTGCCGTCCTGCATATTTCCTCCGCCGTCTTTGAAGCCTGTTCTCTGATATTCTCGTACATAGCTTTCAACCTCTCTCATTTCATTCTTTTGCCATTCTATCAATCATTTCTTCGCTCCGGACGTAATATAATATCACAAAAACATAAATGGAGCTCTTTATGGAAAACTCAATGCCCTGGTTTGGCAAACTGCTTTGCTATTCCACCCCGAAGGCTATCGCCGATATCCGCGGAAACAGTGAAAATCAGGCTCTCTACGGTTCCGCAACCTTTTATGATTTCGACACCGGCGGTGTATTAATACAGGTTGAGATCTTCGGGCTTCCGGATGATAAGCTTCCCGGTCATTCCGGATTTTTCGGCATGCATATCCACCAGTACGGCAACTGCGCACCCCCGTTTGATCAGACCGGCAATCATTACAATCCTGCAAACACAGAACATCCCTGGCATGCCGGTGACCTGCCCCCGCTGCTCTCCGGTCGTGGTTACGCATGGACCACCTTCTACGACTCCCGCTTTTCCCTGTCAGAGATTTTGCAAAAATCATTGATCATCCATGCCCATGCCGACGATTTTACCACCCAGCCGTCCGGGAACTCCGGGAACAAGATTGCCTGCGGAGTTATCCGCCCGCTGCGGTGAGCCGTAGCCCCCTAAGGAAACACTGAGATAATCCGTGTTTCCTTAGGGCAGGGGTAATCCCCCGGGCTGCCTTTGCTGCTCCTATTATACACCATCTTCCCGCGGGATTCCACATAATTCTCAGCTTGAGTTTTCGTATTTTTGCACCAGCCTGCTTTTACCGTGAGCCGGAGGGTACGGTACATAATGCGAAAGCTGAAGAATTCCTGGTTCATTCCGCAGCGAGCAGATAAACAAAGTATCCCGCATAGGTCAAAAGCATCACTGCCCCTGCGATGCGGCCAAGCTTTCCCGTCCGGAATGCTGCCAGCCACAGGAGAAAAATGGAGACAACAGCCGCAATGCCATCCGCCAGAAAACTCTTTCCGTATTCCAGCGGAATAATCAGTGCCGATGTCCCGAGAACAAAAAGCACATTAAAAATATTGCTCCCTACAATATTACCGATTGCAATATCCGCATTCCCTCTTCTCGCCGCCGTAACCGACGTGACAAACTCCGGCAGAGAGGTTCCCAGGGCAACGATTGTCAGTCCGATAATGCGGTCACCAAGCCCGATTTCGCGTGCAATGCAGCTCGCCGAATCCACCGCCAGATTGCTTCCCCATACAACGACACCTCCACCGACCACGATTTCCAGAATCAGTCTTGAAAGTTTGCAGCCGGAGGTCTTCAGGACATCTTCTTCCTGCTTACTCCTTGAGAGAAAAAACAGATAAATGCAGTAGAGAATAAAAAGTCCCCAGAGAACTGCTCCGTCCAACCGGGATATCCTGCCATCCCGCTGGCCCAGAAACATCAGGACCGCCGTAACAAGCAGCATAAAGGGGATTTCATAGTAAAGGGTCGATTTCTGCACCGCGACCGGAACTATCACCGAGGTAACCCCTAAGATAATCAGTATATTCAAAATATTGCTCCCTATGACATTACCCACGGCAATATCCGCCGTTCCCTTTGCAGCGGCAGTAATGCTCACAGCCGCCTCCGGCATACTCGTTCCCATCGCGACAATGGTCAGCCCGATTACAATCTGCGGTATTCCGAATCTCGCCGCAATTCCGGCACTCCCGTCGACAAACCAGTCCGCTCCCTTTATCAGCATTACAAATCCAAGAATCAATAATAATATTTGCAGCACAATCATGCCTCTTCCTCCAAAGCAGCGCCAAAGCGCGCACCAAAACAAAGCCTGATCCAATGACCAAGCCGTACACTGCCTTCGATAAATTCATGCATTTATTATTTTTTTCCGTCGGAACTGTGAATATAACTTATGAGATCGGATAAATCGACATTTTCCAAAAGAAACGGCGCTTTGCCGACCGTGAACGAACGATAGGCAGGCACCACGAAAAACCCTGCCAGTATAAAACAAAGAATTTGCGACAAGATATGTATTTTGAAACCGCTTTGACCCGTTCCGAGCTGCTGCGTGAACAGAATACGTTTTCCAAGCAGTCCTGTGGGACACATCTCGCAGCAGACAGGCTCCGCAGATTCCTCCATAATCTGTGCAGTGGCGGTTGAAGAGTATTTCACAGAACTAT
>CAMALD010000059.1 GCA_945836355.1 uncultured Lachnospiraceae bacterium
ACCTGCTGCGCGAGGTGGGCGCCTGCTTCTCGGTCAACAACATGCTGCGCGCCGAGTGCTACAAGCAGCGCATGGAAAAGGGCCTGTCCTTCCTTGAGTTCAACTACATGATAATGCAGTCCTACGACTTTTATCACCTGTATCAGAACTACGGCTGCAATATGCAGTTCGGCGGCGATGACCAGTGGTCCAACATGCTCGGCGGCACCGAATTAATCCGCCGTAAGCTCGGCAAGGATGCTTACGCTATGACCATCACCCTTCTTATGAACTCCGAGGGCAAAAAGATGGGAAAGACCGCCAAGGGCGCCGTATGGCTTGACCCGAACAAGACTACCCCGTTCGAGTTTTTCCAGTACTGGCGCAATGTATCCGATGCGGATGTCCTAAAATGCATCCGTATGCTGACCTTCCTTCCGCTGGAGCAGATTGACGAGATGGATAGATGGGAAGGCAGCCAGCTGAACGAGGCAAAAGAAATTCTTGCATTCGAGCTGACCAAGCTGGTTCACGGCGAGGAGGAGGCTGTTAAGGCAAAGGAGGCTTCCCACGCTCTGTTTGCGGGCGGCGGGGATGATTCCAATATGCCGTCCACCGAGATTACCGCCGATTTACTGACAGATGGTGCCATCGGCATCCTTGATCTGATGGATGCCTGCAAGCTGGCAGCGAGCCGCAGTGAAGCCCGCCGTCTGATTCAGCAGGGCGGTGTATTTGCGGATGACGTCAAGGTAGCTTCGATTGATGTAAAATTTACTGCCGACCAGCTCAAGGCGGGCGTAAAGCTTCGCAAGGGCAAGAAGGTATATCATAAAGCATTTATGAATTGAGGGAAATGATATGTTAAAAATCGGCAGAAACGATGCCTGCTGGTGTGGCAGCGGCATCAAATACAAGAATTGTCACGAAAGCTTTGATAACAAAATCAACGATTTCCGCAGGGCACGCGCCATTGTGCCGACCCATGATATCATCAAGACGCCGGCGCAGGTCGAGGGTATCCGTGAGAGCGCCAGGGTCAATATCGCCGTGCTTGATTATGTCGCAGAGCATATCAAGGCGGGTGTCACGACCGAGGAAATCGACCACTGGGTATACGAGCAGACAACAAAATATCACGGCATTCCTGCCCCTCTGAACTATGACGGATTCCCAAAGAGCGTCTGTACCTCTGTCAACCATGAGGTCTGCCACGGTATCCCGTCACCGGATGTGGTCTTAAAGGAAGGCGATATCATCAACGTGGACTGCTCCACCATCCTGAACGGCTACTTCTCGGATTCCTCCCGAATGTTCTGCATCGGAGAGGTTTCGGAGGAGAAAAAGCGTCTTGTCGATATCACGGAGCAGAGTCTTCAGATTGGCCTGGCTGAAGTAAAGCCCTGGGGCTTCCTCGGCGATATGGGACAGGCAATCAATGATTTCGCAAAGAAAAACGGCTACTCGGTTGTCCGGGAAATCGGCGGACACGGCATCGGTCTGGAATTCCATGAGGAGCCGTGGGTCAGCTTTGTTTCCCGCCGCGGCACCGAGATGGTCATGGCGCCGGGCATGGTATTTACCATCGAGCCGATGATCAATATGGGCACTGCCCGTATCTACACCGACAAGAAAAACGGCTGGACGGTCTACACTGCGGACGGAAAGCCTTCCGCACAGTGGGAGATTCAGATACTTGTCACCGATACCGGCTATGAGATTCTTTCTTACTAAGCGGATATTTCACAAGAGTGTTCCATGAAAAATTCATAAGAGTATTCCCGAATACCCAAAAACAAAAGACGGTTTTACCATTGACATAAGCAATCCGGTAAAACCGTCTTTTTTCTTTTTTAAGACAATGCCTTACTGCCCCTTCCGGTACTGCATCGGCGTCATCCCGAACTCCTTTTTAAACAGGCGGTTAAAGTGCTCCGAATTTTCATAGCCCACCGCTTCTGCTATTTCACATACATTCTGCTTGGATTCCTTCAATAATACCTTTGCCTTCTGCAGGCGAATCATTTTGACATTGTCCTGAAAGGTTTTTCCGGATTTCTCGCGGATGTATTTTGACAGATACTGAGATGAGAGGTGGAAACTCTCAGAAAGCTCTGCCAGCGTGACATCCTTATAATGGTGCTGAATGTAATTCATCACATCCACAATGCGCTCCTCCTGGCTTTCGGTGACATTCTGCTTCACTGCGATTTTGTTTGCCGCCGCCACCAGCGCCGCAATCGAGCTTTTGATAATATCGTCGTCTATGCCAACCCCCCAGAAGATTTCGTTTTCATACATCAGTCCGACAAAAGCCGCAGCCCGGGATGCAGAGCTCTGCGAGATAGCCCGCTCCTCATACTCGGTCAGCAGATATTCTATGCCAAAATACGTCTTTAATGCGTTGCTTACCGCGTCCAGACGTCCGTTTCCGGATGCATGCACAATCCTCTTTTCCCTGCCCTGTGCAATCGTCACCTCCGCAGAAATGCCGTTCTCCTGCTTAAAATGGCATTCCGGAATATCAAATACCGGACGCGGATTGATATAGCTGTCCTCAAATAACTGATAGATGTCCTTCGGCGTCAGCTCCTTATGGCGCTCATCTGAAGCACACTTCACCAGATAACGCACATCATCCTTCATCTTATCCGGCATGGATATTCCATAATTCTGCTTGAGGATAAAAGCAATTCCGCCCTTTCCGGACTGGCTGTTGATACGAATGACATCCGACTCATATTCACGTCCCAAATCCTTCGGATCAATCGGAAGATACGGCACCTCCCATTTCGTACTATTCTTCTCCCTCCATGCCATTCCTTTGGAGATTGCATCCTGATGGGAACCGGAAAATGCCGTAAATACAAGCGTTCCGGCGTACGGCGTGCGCTCATGCACCTTCATGCCCGTCAGCCTCTCATAACGCTCCCTGATTTCAAGTATGTCAGAAAAATCAAGCTTCGGATCCACCCCGTGACACACCATATTCATGGCAAGGGTTACGATATCCACGTTTCCGGTGCGCTCCCCGTTGCCGAACAGCGTCCCCTCAATGCGGTCTGCCCCCGCCAGGATGCCAAACTCCGCATCGCTGATTCCGGTGCCGCGGTCGTTGTGCGGGTGCACACTGATCTCGATGGCATCGCGATATTTCAAATGCTTATGCATATATTCAATCTGGTTGGCAAACATATGCGGCATCGCCACCTGAACGGTCGATGGCAGATTGATAATTGCCTTATGCGCTTTGGTCGGCTTCCACACATCCAGCACCGCATTGCACACCTCTGCAGCATATTCGACCTCGGTCTGTGAAAAGCTCTCGGGACTGTACTCGAAACGGATATCCCCGTCCGCCTCCTTTGCCAGCTCCGCAAGCAGCCTTGCCCCATCCACGGCAAGCTGTTTCACCTCGTCCATGCTCTTTTTGAAGACCTGCTCCCTCTGGATTTTGGAGGTGGAATTGTACAGATGCACAATGGCGTGCGGCGCCCCCTGCACTGCCTCAAAGGTCTTACGGATAATATGCTCTCTGGCCTGCGTGAGCACCTGAATCGTCACGTCATCCGGAATCATGCCACGCTCAATCAGGGCACGGATAAAATTGTACTCCGTATCGGATGCCGCCGGAAAGCCCACCTCGATTTCCTTGAAGCCAATCTTTACAAGCATTGCAAAGAAGTCCAGCTTTTCCTCCAGACTCATCGGCTCCACCAGTGCCTGATTGCCGTCACGCAAATCCACACTGCACCACTGCGGCGCCTTGTCAATACACTCCTTTTTCACCCAGTCACAGGTCATCTCCTGCGGCAAAAAATAAGATTTTTCATACTTTTCTTTGATTCGTTTTGCATTCATTTTCCTTAATCCTCCTATTCTATCCACTGCCAAAGCAGAATAAAGAATTTCGCCTGCGAGATTCTACGCGTCGAGTGCGTGTTGCTTTAGCAGCATAACACCTTACTTGCGAGTGCGCATCCTTAGCGGAGCAATTATTGCATTATAGGAAATTGTTGCAATTTCCTAATGCAATAAAAGCGCCCCTGCGAAATGCATACGCACTTCGTAGAGACGCTCACGCGCGGTACCACTCTACTTCACGGAAGCCTCCGTGCTCTCATCGGACACCATCATGCCCTTCCCCTTTCTACGGCGGGATATCCGTCCAAGCTTACGCGGCCTGCTGTGCAGGTCTTGGGCCGGCTGCTCCAAGGCGAGTTCCCCTTCTGCCTCTGACCATCTTTCACCAACCGATGGCTCTCTGATTTCCGGCTTCCGGCTACTATTCCTCTTCAACGCTTTGCTTTTTAAATTGTCACTATCATAGCACTCCGGTTTTTAATATTCAAGTGGTGTATTTAATCAGTTTTGTTGATTTATTTTAATTTTTCTCTGATTTCTTACTTTCCCTGTTTTTCTTTGCTTATCTTCATCTTTTTCTCTCCCTCTGCATTCTCTGCCACATAAGGAAGATTGCTGACCGGGATGCCATGATATGTGCCCGCGGAATTTCTCTCCACATCACCATAGACCTCCTCCAATTTGCCCGATTTGAGTAAAATCGTCAGCCCCGCAAACATGATTCCCAGTCTTCTGCCGATTTCCTCCTCCTCGAGATTACACACGCCCATGGCGCACATGACACCAAGCCCGTATGCATTCGTCCACATCTGCTCAAGTACCAGCCTTGCCTCCTCCTGCGTCATTCCGTAATCCCTCTGAAGCAACTCCATACACACATCACCGATGTCGTCCAGATCCCCCAGGGATGCCGCAAAGCTCTGTCTTTCCTTATGCTCCTGCATAAAGAGCAGCTTAAACAGCTCCGGCTCATGCATCCCGTAGGAGACCAGCATCATGCCGATTCGCTTAAAGGCAGGCGTGTACTCCTTGTAGTCACTGACATACTCCTTAAACTCCCGCAGGGCCAGCTCCCTCGCCGCCAGCTTTACTTCATCCATGCTGTTAAACAAAGTAAAAACCGGGCTCACCGAGGTGCCAAGCCTTTTTCCCAATTCCCTCGCTGTCAGGGCATCCAGCCCATCCTCCTTGACAATGGTCAAAGCCGTCATTGCCACTTCCTCCCTTGTACATTTCGGTCTCGGCGGCATATCGTTTCCTCCTTCTTATCCAGCATACTTATGTTCTTCCAAAAACTTCTTTATTGTCCTTCAATCATCTCTTCCGGCAACCATTTTAACAGCATACTCTTAAGCCTGTCCGCTTCCACCGGTTTTTCCAGAAAATCGTTAATCCCAGCCATCTGAAACATCTCCTGCGTTCTCTCCGAGATATCGCCGGACAATGCGATAATCGGCAGCGATTCATAATACTCCGCCTTCAGCGCGTTCGTCTCCTTGCTTGCCAGCTTTCGTATCCGGTCTGTCGCCTCCACACCGTCCATGCCAGGCATCATATAATCCATAAATACAAGCTGGTAACAGTTCTCCTGAATCAGTTCAATCGCTTTCTCACCGGAAGAGGCGGTATCAATCGTCATTCCAATCGGCTGCAGCAGTTCTGAAGCAATCATCAGATTTAGATTGGTATCATCCACTATCAGCACGCGGGCACTCTTAGCCGTAAATTCCTGCTGCTTCCATGTGCACTTGTCGCATCGGCAATTCTCATCGTGGGCATCTGCTTTTCCCTGATTGATTGTAAAATAGAATTCCGAGCCCTTTCCGTAGGTACTCTCCACCTGGAGCTGCCCGCCCATCAGCGAGATAAAATCCCTTGAGATGGAAAGTCCGAGCCCGGTGCCCTCCTTGCTGTGGTTCCGCTTGGTATCAACCTGTGAGAATGCCTTTCCAAGCTTGTCCAGATCCTCCCTGCGGATGCCCTGACCCGAATCCTTGATACCAAAACGAATCGCCATTTTTTCTTCGTCCGCACTCACCAGCGTGGCAGAAAACTGAATATAGCCGCTCTCGGTAAATTTTACCGCATTGTTCATGAGATTGATGAAAATCTGTCTCAGGCGGAGCGCATCCCCCACCAGCATAGCCGGAATGCGCTCGTCAATATGAATCATCAGATGAATCGGCTTGCTCCCGATTCGGTCCTCAATAATCATCTGCACATCCTCCACCATCGGCCGCAGCTCATAGACATCCTCCACAATCTCCATCTTGCCGGCTTCCAGCTTTGACTGGTCCAGAATATCATTGATAATCATTACCAGAGCAGTCCCGGAATTCTTTATATTGAGCATGTATTTGCGCTGTTTTTCAGTCAGCTCATCGCGCAGGAGCAAATCCGTCATACCTACCACCGCATTCATCGGAGTCCTAATCTCATGGGATACAATCGAGAGAAAGACAGATTTCGATGCATTTGCCGCCTCTGCCAGCTCCTTCTGCTCCATAAGCTCCTGCGTATATCTTTGCTGCTCCGTCTGGTCAATTAACGCATACACCTTCCCGCGCAGCACCCCATCACAGTACAGCGGCTGCATTTCCGGCATATAGACTTTCCCGCCAATCTGCAGCACCGATTTATTCTCCATTGCAGCCTTAAGCTCTGCCAGGATTTGTGACTGTCTCTGTGTCAAATCCGGATAAATCTGTGTCAGGGGCTCGTTGAAGTATATGACGCTTTCCTTCTCGTCGACAGCAATGATACCTTCCGATAAATTGTCAATCACATAATCCTTAACCAAATCAAGTGTATCCATCAGGTTATGCTTAAAAAGAGCAATGTACATAAACACTGTGCCGATCGTGTAGGCCAGCACCGTCACATCATATCCCCTGGTAATACCCGCCATCACTACCACAAACCCGGTTACCTCAGTGATTGCGGAAGCAAGGATATAAAACTGCAGACAACGATTCTCCTTGTTCTTTTCCTTGATGATGGTACGAACCAACACCGCAATTCCGGTCACGGAGTAGACTCCGAGCAGACTCATATAAAAAACATACCACGGCCCGTGCCCAAAGACATTATGCGGAAACAGCCCCTCCTGCACATACTCATAACCGGTATAATACAGCTTCTGATGCCGGCTGGTAATTACAAGCACAAAGGTACCCATATGCACTGCCGCAAGCACAGTATAAAGCTTCCCGGGCAGCTTCACCTTGCAAAATTCCATGATAAACACAAAAAAAGAAAGCGGTATCCACACGCGGCCAAAATAAGACAGATACTTGCTGTACAATGCCGCCTCCGATGTGGAAGCCGTCATTTCCGCAAGATACCCTACATTGTTTATCAGCGTTGACAAACAATAAAGAAACAAATAGGATTGCAGCCTTGTTCTCCATTTTATAAATATGTATATGCTTTCCACTGTCAGCAACAGAATGCTGATGTATTGAATCACCACTAATGCTTCATACATTTTGTATTCACTCCTTCACCCTTTATCATATGGTGACATTGTTTCGTAACGCTGTTTTATTATAATTATATACGCATCCCTCCCTTCTGTCAAGACAGCGCACGCTATTGAGTTTCTGCATTTTTCACCCCTGTCTTTGCT
>CAMALD010000060.1 GCA_945836355.1 uncultured Lachnospiraceae bacterium
GCTCACCATCGCCATTCCTCAATTTGTTTCGCTGCTCTATGTTTCCAGACTGTTTGCGAAGAACGGTCTGATCAACGGAATGCTCATGAACTGGGGGCTGATTTCGCAGCCTTTGGAGTTCTGGACAAATCCGACTTCCGCACGAATACTCGTAATTCTTATAAATATCTGGATTGGTATTCCGTACCTGATGCTGATTGCAACCGGTATTTTGATGAATATCCCGCAGGATTTATATGAATCTTCAAAAATAGACGGAGCAAATGTGTTCCAGCAGTATACCAAGATAACCTTGCCTTATATGCTGTTTGTAACGGGTCCGTATCTGCTGACCAGCTTTATCAGTAATATCAACAACTTTAACGTCATTTACCTGTTAACCTACGGGCAGGCGGTGGATAATCCGGCGCTGGCAATCGGAGGTCAGGGCGCTACGGATGTCGACCTTCTGGTTACATGGCTCTTTAAGATTACAACAGGTGCAACCAGTAACTATAAACTGGCAGCGGTTATTGCTATTATGATATTTGTTGTCGTAGCGGCATTGTCATTGATTGTGTATAATGTGATGCCATCCACAAAGAATGAGGAGGATTTTCAATGAGTACAGATGGGAATACTTCCAAAAGGCATTTGGGCTTAAGAGCAAAGACCAGACTGGGAAACGGTATCATTTATGCCATTTTAGTAGTGATGGCAGTAGTCTGGCTGATTCCGTTCGTGTGTATCCTTTTTGAGTCCTTCCGTGTGGAATCGACCATGCAGGTGGGCTATGTCATTCCGAAGAAGTGGGGACTGGACAATTATATCACTCTCATCCGGGACACGGACTTTGTGAAATGGTACACCAACACGCTGATTATCGGTATTGCCGTGGCGGTGATACAGACCCTAATTGTATTGTGCATGAGCTATACGCTCTCAAGAATGAGATTCAAGGGTAGAAAGGCATTGATGAACGTGATGCTGGTGCTGGGTATGTTCCCTGGCTTCATCACCATCGTTGTGTTGTACAAGGTATTGAGCGGCATGGGACTGACCGGTCCGGGTGCAGTGCCGGGATTGATTCTGGTGTATGTGGCGAGCAGCGGTATGGGCTACTATGTTGCCAAGGGTTTCTTTGATACCCTTCCAAAATCTCTGGATGAGGCAGCCAGAGTGGATGGCGCCACCAGATCACAGGTGATGTTCAAGATTATCCTGCCGATGGCAAAGCCGATTGTTATTTACACGATACTTACCGCATTCATGGCTCCGTGGGGCGACTTTATGTTTGCCAAGTACATTGCCCACAATACCAGCAGCGGTATGAACGTAGCAGTAGGTATGCAGGGACTTGTTTCCACCCCGGCCATGCTGGCGGATCACTATACGCAGTTCTGTGCGGCAGGTGTGCTGGTAGCGGTTCCGATTACGATTCTGTTCATGTTCCTTCAGAAATACTATGTGGAAGGCGTAACCGGCGGCGCTGTCAAGGGATGATTTGTTGAAATAAACGACACAAAGCAGAGAAAAAATCTGTTTTTGTGTCGTTTTTTTGTGAGAAAAAGGTTTACAAACCTTTCTGCCTGTGTTACCATTTTTAGAGGATTAAGCTGGTGCTAAACGGCGAAAAAACTGCAAATAATATAATACGGAGGGGTTTTATGAAGCTGATTTATCAGGTTGAAGACAAACCGAAATTTGGAGCAACAGTAGTATTTGCGATACAGCAGCTCCTTGCAATCATGGCAGCCACGCTTGCCGTGCCGATGATTATCGGAAATGGCATGAGCTCTGCTGCGGCACTGTTTGGTGCAGGTATTGGTACCCTTGTTTACATTCTTTTCACACAGAAGAAGAGTCCGGTATTCATCGGTTCCTCTTTTGCATTTATCGGCCCGATGTTTGCGGCCTTTGCAGGCGGTGTATCGATGAGCCTGGGCTATCTGGGCATGATTATCGGTGCCGCTTTCGCAGGTCTTGTATATGTGATTATCGCGGTTATTGTTAAGCTGGTTGGCGTTGAATGGATCAATAAGCTGATGCCGGTCGTTGTCATCGGTCCGACCGTAGCAATCATCGGTCTTTCACTGGCAGGAAACGCAGTTGGCGATTTAACGTCCGGCGGTGTCAAGGTGGATAATGCTTCGGTGGCACATCCGCTCGTTGCAGTGCTGTGCGGTCTGGTAACCCTTGCAGTGACCATGCTCTGCTCCTCCTACGGCAAGAGAACGGCGAAGCTGATTCCGTTTATCATCGGTATCCTTGCAGGCTATTTCGTAGCACTGATCTTCACCCTGATCGGTAACGCGGCAGATGTGGACGCGCTGAAGGTTCTCAGCTTTGATGCCTTCAAGGCACTCACCGCAGACGGTGTCAGCCTCAAGACCTTTGTCTCGGTGCCGGATTTCACCTTTATGACCGCAAAGGACGGTCTGGGCGAGCTGAACGGTTCCTATGTTACTTCCATTGCGGTAGCTTATGTACCGGTAGCCTTTGTTGTGTTTGCAGAGCATCTTGCAGACCACAAGAACATTTCCACGATTATTGAGAGAGATCTCCTGAAAGAGCCGGGACTTCACAGAACCCTGCTCGGTGACGGTGTAGGCTCCATCGTGGGTGCGTTTTTCGGCGGCTGTCCGAACACCACATACGGTGAGTCCGTAGGCTGTGTGGCAATCACAAGAAACGCTTCTATTTATACCATTATTACGGCTGCTATCGGAGCAATCCTGATTTCCTTCCTTTCTCCGTTTATTGCATTCGTAAATTCCATCCCGCCTTGTGTAATGGGTGGCGTGTGCATGGCTTTGTACGGATTTATTGCGGTATCCGGTCTTAAGATGATTCAGCAGGTAGACTTAAACAAGAATAAAAATCTCTTTGTTGTATCCGTAATTTTGATTGCCGGCATCGGCGGTCTTGAGCTTACCTTCGGACAGGTTACCATCAGAACCGTTGCAACGGCGTTGATTCTCGGTATCCTTGCAAATCTCATGCTTAAAAATGAGCCTGATACGGAAGAATAATAAGCAGAATGGAATAAAAACGGTGTTTCGCAGGGATTCCCTGCTATCAGAGGCAGCCTTCTGGATTCCGGAGGGCTGTCTGTCATTATAGGAAATTGTGACAATTTCCTATAATGAAAAAAGCGCTCCGCTGAGGATGCGCACTCGCGCGTAAGGTGTTAAGTTGCTAAAGCAACGCGCGCTCAGCGCAAAGAATCTTGCAAGTGAGATTCTTTGTTCTTGTATATACTTGAATTTTCTGTCCGGGGAAATTCATGGCATAACCGGGAATAAAAAAATGAATCGATACGAAATTGTGGAGGAAGACAGAAATGAAAATAGGTTTCGATAATCAAAAGTATCTGAAAATGCAATCGGAGCATATCAGGGAGCGTGTCGGCAAGTTCGATAACAAGCTTTATCTGGAGTTTGGCGGCAAGCTGTTTGACGACTTTCATGCATCCAGAGTGCTTCCGGGATTTCAGCCGGACAGCAAGCTAAAGCTTCTGCTGGAATTGAAGGATCAGGCAGAGCTTGTGATTGTCATCAGTGCGGCGGATATTGAGAAGAACAAGGTGCGTTCGGATCTCGGCATCAGCTATGATTCGGATGTACTCCGCCTGATTGACGTATTCCGCGGGCTCGGCTTGTACGTGGGCAGTGTTGTGGTGACACAGTACCAAGGTCAGAGCAGTGCAGATACCTTCCAGACGAGACTGCAGAATCTGGGCATCAAGGTCTACCGTCATTACCTGATTCCGGGATATCCGAACAATATTCCGTTAATCTTAAGTGATGAGGGATACGGCAAAAACGATTATATCGAGACCACCAGACCGCTTGTGGTAATCACCGCACCGGGACCTGGCAGCGGAAAGATGGCAACCTGTCTTTCGCAGCTCTATCATGAGCACAATCGCGGTGTCAACGCCGGTTATGCGAAGTTTGAGACCTTCCCGATCTGGAATCTTCCGCTTCGTCACCCGGTAAATCAGGCGTACGAAGCGGCTACCGCAGACCTGAACGACGTGAACATGATTGACCCGTTCCATCTGGAGGCGTATGGCAAGACAACGGTAAACTATAACCGCGATGTGGAGATTTTTCCGGTGCTGCAGACCATCTTTAACCGGATATTCGGCGAGAGTCCGTACAAGTCACCGACGGATATGGGGGTTAATATGGCAGGCAACTGCATCTGTGATGATGAGGTATGTCAGGAAGCATCCCGGCAGGAAATTATCCGCCGCTATTATCAGGGAATGCTGGGACTTCTGCAGGGCACCGCGACCAATGAAGAGGTGTATAAGCTGGAGCTTCTGATGAATCAGGCAGGCGTGACCACAGCTGACCGCAAGGTAGTCACAGCCGCAAATGAACGCGCAAAGAAAACCGAGGCACCTGCCGCAGCACTGGAGCTTCCGGACGGCAGAATCGTCACCGGAAAGACCAGCAAGCTTCTCGGCGCATCCGCAGCGGTACTGCTGAATGCACTGAAAGCGCTGGCGGGAATCCCGGATGAGATAGAATTGATTTCACCGAATGCGCTGGAGCCGATTCAGAGGCTCAAGATTGAGTATCTTGGCGGAAAAAATCCTCGCCTGCACACGGATGAGGTGATGATTGCACTCTCCATCAGTGCAAAGGATGATGAGAATGCGAAGCGCGCACTGGAGCAGCTTCCGCGCTTGCGAGGCTGTCAGGCGCACACTTCCGTAATCCTCTCATCCGTAGACACTAATTCGTTCAAGCGTCTGGGTGTGCAGCTTACCTGTGAGGCTGTATATGAGTACAAAAAGCTGTATCACTGATTTTACAGTAGAGGCTGCTCTTTTCGGAGACAGATTTTCCCCGTTCAGTGAAGCATCAGCATTTTTCTAAATTCAGAGGCAGTATGACCGCTGTAGCGCTTAAAGGCATTAGAGAAATGTTCGACCGAGGAATATCCAAGCGTTAAAGCGATGGACGAAATACTCTGGTCGGTATCTCTAAGAAGGCTGCTGGCTGCGGACATTCTTGCCTCTGTTTTCTTTTGCAGAAAGGTCTTGTGGTAGTGTAGCTGTAACAGACGCTCGGTCTGGCGCTTTCCCAGCCCCACCCGCGCTGCGAGTCCCTCCAAAGTGATATCACGGTAATCATACAAAAAGGCTTCCTCAATGATGAGGTAGGTCAGATCATTGAACGCTGTGGCGGGAGATGGCGTGCTATTTCGGGAGGTAAGGTTGGTATCCGCCTTGTATTTGCGGATCAGCTGCAGAATCACCTGCTGTAACAATGCCTGCAGCACCAGCTCGTAGCCGCTGTTTCTGGTTTCCAGCTCCGCAAAAATCTGTTTCATCAGTTCGTGATAGCTGTTGTCCCCCATGCCAAACCAGAACGGCTGCTGCAGAAAGGTATTTACCAGGGAGCCCTTGTGCGAGGAGAGTCTTCCGGACGTATTGACCTTGACGTAGATGCAGTATTCCGTCATGGGATTGTCCGGCAGGGAAATCTGTTCATGCTCCACCTCGGGACCGGTCACGAAAAGTGTGCCGGGAGTGATTTCATAGGTTTGGCCACCTGAAATCAGCCTGCCGCGGCCGTAGGAGACATAATGGATTTCGTAGCTGTTTTTGCTGTGGCTGTGCATCGGCATCGGCTTGTTCAGCTTTTCCAGACAGATGCTCAGGGTATTAAATTGTACATCCTCAATAGAAAATGATAGCTCCAGATCTCTGTATTTCATGTGATTCTCCTTTCGATGAATAGGCGCTGATATACTGCGTGCGTTTGCACGGAGTATATCATGTGATTTCATCACACGATACACTCCGTGGGATGCGCACGATTCGGCTATGAAATTTCACTCGCGCTGCTCGTGACCGAATCGGCGCTGATATACTGTGTGCTTTTTGCACACAGTATATCATAAAAACTGCGCTAACGCGACATGGAAAATAAAAAAACGTCATGTAGCAGTCTTGTGAATCAGGGGGAATGCAATATAATAAAAGCAGTGAGAAAAAATTCATGCAGACGGAGGGACGATATGCTTGTAAAGGGTACATATTTTCAGAATGACGCCGACAAGCCGCTGGTGTACGGCGATGTGGAGATTACAAATGTCAAGAGACAGCGTCTTCGCGGAGAAGAGGAGAAGGAAGGCATACTCTGTGAGCCGGTGATGATCGGCTTTTGCGGCACGGACAATGAGCTTATGCACATGGGCAGTGAGGGACGCCTGAGTGCTAAATTCCCGGAGGGAAAGAACCGGTTGATAAACGGGCACGAAGGAATTGTGTATGTGCCGTCTCAGGACCGCTTTGCCATTGTGCTGATCCGCGGAGGAGACAGCTATGATCCGACCAGATACACCGAGGATGAAACCTATTTTGAGTATGGCTGTGACAAGGCGGATGGTTTGTTTTGTGATAAACAGTACTTTCACCCGGACATGCTGCTTCCGATTCCGGACGGGTATGTCAGGGACGGAAAGCTGGATTTGAGCTTTGCGAAAAAAATGGTGTTCCCGGACCCGTTTGCCTGCATGCTGTTCCAGTTAGAGAGAATGGAGGATCTCGGAAGCGCCCACAATTTCCGCGTTGCCATGAGAAAATATAAGTGCAGTGAGGAAGAGGCGAGGAAAAAGGCGGAGGACGAGATTTTTGACCGCACGGTCATTTTTGGACTCGGCACCACCGGAATGTTTATCGGCGACCTGATTCTGCGCGCGCACAAGGATGCAAAGGTTCTGTTTGTGGCAAGAAGCGATATCAATTCGCTGAAGGTGCAGTTTGCGCTGGAGCAGACCAATGCGGAATATTTGCAGAACACCTACGATTCCGAGGCGGAGCTTGCAAAGGCAATCATCGAAAAGCTCGGCGGCAGGGCGACCACCTTTATCGGTGTCAGCGGCAGCAATGTAGAGCATCGGATTGCGTTTGAGCACGGTGTGCTCGGCTGCAACGGTATTTATAACAGCTTCTCTCTGGGTCCGAAGATTACCTTTGACACTATGCCGTACGGCTTTGAGAACCATCTGATTTTTGGTTCGATTAATTTCAGACAGGACCACATGGAGAAGGCAATTCAACTTTTGGCAAAGAGCCGCTACGACGAGATTGTGGAGCTGATTGACAGGGATGAGTTTACGGCTGACCCGATCGGGGCATACAAGAACAAGATATACAGCAAGCAAGCACCGATGAAGACTGCGGTCATCTGGAATAAGAAATATATTTACGCCGAATAGACAATGGAGGGGCTGATAATATGAAGACAGTGTTGATTGAGAAACCTTTTGAAATTGCAGTGACAGACACCGGGATGCCGGAGCCGGGAGAGGGCGAGGCGCTGCTGCGCGTGCTGTACTGCGGCATCTGCGGCGCGGATGTGGCAAGTTATACCGGTAACCAGCCTTTTACGACTTATCCGAGAATCCCTGGACATGAGTTCAGCGCGGA
>CAMALD010000061.1 GCA_945836355.1 uncultured Lachnospiraceae bacterium
GGTCGATTTCAGTTCTCTTTTGATTACGGCGATGGTTGCCACACAAGGTGTGTACAGCAGAACAAAAATCATGAGCGCATACGCATTCAGCGCGCCAAAGCCATACCCTGCAAGCACCGCTGTCATTTCAGCCATTCCTGCTGCGGAGCTGATGTTCTGAATGCCAAACAGCACGGACATGCTCGACACTACCACTTCCTTTGCCGCCAGTCCGGAAATCAGAGCCAGCGCAAGCTGCCAGAGACCCAGTCCCGCTGTGGAAAGTATCGGCGTGAGAGCCCTTCCGAGCATTGCGCCAAAGCTCTGCGACATGTCATCCACCAGACCGTGAATGCCGAAATTCAGCACAAACCAGACCACGATGGACGCAATAAAAATCGTCGTTCCCGCCTTGGTCAGGTAATCACGCACCTTTTCCCACACATAGATTGCAATCGTGCGCGCATTCGGAGTTTTATACTCCGGCAGCTCGATCAACAGCGGATTGCGTGTATCATGCACACGGCACACCTTTTTGCAGCCGGCACACGCTGCCTGCTGCCCTTCCTCCGTTTTTCCGCCCTCTATCCGGCTCATGACAAAGGCTGTCAGAATACCGACCACCAGTCCGATTAGATACATGGAAAACGCAGCCGGCATCGCATATTTTCCGAAAAACATCTCTGAAAACAGCACATATACCGGAAGTCTCGCACTGCACGACATAAAAGGAGTGGCAAGGATTGTTCTGCGGCGGTCCTTCGGATCCTCCAGCGCTCTGGAGGCCATGACCGCAGGCACGGTGCAGCCGAAGCCCAGCACCATCGGGATAAATGCACGCCCCGACAGGCCAAGCTTTCCCATCAGACCATCCATCACGTATGCCACACGGGACATATAGCCGCTGTCCTCCAAAAATGCCAGCGCCAGAAATAAGATAAAAATATTCGGCAAAAACGTCAGGATTCCCCCTACCCCGGCGATGATGCCGTCCACCAGAAGGGATATCACCGTTTCATTCACCTTCAGTGCCGCCAGCGCCAGTGACACCTTCCCGGAAAACCAACCCAGAAAAATCTCAAAATAGCCCTTCAGCCAGTCTCCGATAAAAAATGTCAGAAAAAAGACCACAGCCATAATGCATAAGAACACCGGCAGACCAAGATAGCGGTGTGTCAGCAGACGGTCAATCTTATCCGTCTTCTGCTGCTTGCTCTGCTTATTTACCAGACATTCCTCGATAATTTCCTCGATAAAATCATACTTCTGATTAATAATATCCGCCTCATAGCTGCGGTCTGCAATATCGGACACATCGATACCGACCTGTGCCCTGATTTCTTCATCCTGCTCTAACAGCTTTAACGCATACCAGCGATAATTCCTGCATTCAAACCCGCTCTGCTTTAAGCGTTCCGTGATTTCGTCAATCTTATCTTCAATCACATCCTCATAAACCATCGCGTATTCTTCATGGTGGTTATGTCTGTGCCTGCTGTTCTTCTCGCGCTCCGCATGCTGATGCTCCAGAATAACACGGCATTTTTCCTTATGATGCGCCACAGTGTGCATCAATATCTGCAGTCCGGTGCGTTTGCGCGCAGATACCGGAATACACGGAATTCCCAGCATCTCCGGCAGCCGGTGCAAATCAATTTCCATGCCGCGCTCCTGCACGATATCCATCATATTAAGTGCCAGCACCACCGGCTTGCCCAGCTCAATGAGCTGTAAGGTCAGGTACAGATTGCGTTCAAGCGCGGAGGCGTCCGCCACATCCACAATCACATCCACCTCATCCTCCATGATGAACTGTCTGGTCAGCTTTTCTTCCATCGTGTAGGATGTCAGGCTGTATATTCCCGGAAGATCCACCAGCCGAAAAGAATGGCTGTGGTACTTCATCGCGCCCTCCTTCTTCTCTACGGTAACGCCCGGCCAGTTCGCAACCTTCAGCCTTGCACCGGTATATGCATTAAACAACGTTGTTTTTCCGCAGTTCGGATTCCCGACAAATCCTACCCGCAGTTCCTTCTCTTCTTCCATCTTGCTTCTCCTGCCACCTATCTTTTTTTATTCCGTTTTTGATGTAATATAGATGTTTTCCGCTATTTTTCTTCCGACTGCCAGCCTGGTGCCCCGCACATAAAAAATCACGGAACCGCTGTGCTTTTTATTGAGCACGGTAAGGTTAGTCCCCCGGGTCAGTCCCAGTGCAATGAGGCGCATCTGGGTCGGCTTCGGCAGCTCCATGCCCGCAACACTGTACACACCGCCGATTTTGGCATCACATAAATTCTCTCTAGCTTCCATTCTGTTCATCTCCTGTTCGATTCCCGGCTCTGTGACATTATACGCAATCATGTCAGCGCCTTTGTTTTTCTTCTTTCTTCATAAGAATATACACAGCCGCAGAAATCCTGCCTGTATAGCCGGTATTCCTGTGAAAGCTCTGTGGAACGCTTATAACCGTTTTTCTTTTTAAAATCCGAGTAGAGATAATCCACCCCGTACTTTAAGGACAACTCTTTTCCTATCAAATTCAACTTTTCGGCATTTTTCAGCGGGCTGATGCTCAGCGTGGTGGTAAAATAATCAAAGCCCCCTGCTGCCGCAGCCCCGGCAGCCTTCTCCAGCCGCAGGCGATAGCACCTAAAGCATCTCTCACCACCCTCCGGCGCCTGTTCAAGTCCCCTGGCAATCTCGTAAAAGCTCTCCGGTTCATAATCGCCCACCATCACGGTTACCGGATGCAACGTCGGCAATTCGCTCACCAGCCTCTGCAGCTCTTTTGCCCGCTTATCGTATTCCTCCTTAGGAAAAATGTTTGGATTATAGTACAGCACCGTGATTGAAAAATATTGTGACAGATACTCCAGCACATAGCTGCTGCAGGGTGCACAGCAGGCATGCAAAAGCAGGGACGGCACACGGCCCTCCCTTTGCAGCCCGGATATGGTCTCATCCAACATCCTCTGATAATTTACTTTATTGTTGCCAGCCAAATTGTTCATCATCGTTTACAATATCTTTTTCAGGATATCCACAAAAGTCTCCATCTGGCGCTGTGTGCCGATGGTAATGCGCAAATAGTTGTCAATACGCGGCTTTTCAAAGTAACGCACAAAAATATTGTATTTGCGCAGTTCCTCAAAAATCTGCTTTGCCGGTACACTCTTATGTGTTGAAAACAGGAAATTGGCAGAGGAATCAAGGCTTGTAAATCCAAGCTCCGCCAGTTTCTTTTTCGTCCACTCTCTGGTCGCAATAATCTTGTTGCAGCACTGCTTGAAGTAGTTCTGATCCTCCACCGCACATACGCCGCACATCAATGCCGGATAGTTCATGGTGTACGAGTTCATCGAATATTTGACATCATTCATTGCCTTAATCAGCGTCGGGTGTCCGATTGCATACCCCACGCGCATTCCCGCCATCGCACGCGACTTGGAAAAGGTCTGTACCACCAGCAGATTCTCATATTTCTCAATCAACGGCAGAGCGGACTGCCCGCCGAAATCAACATATGCTTCATCCACAATCACGACCGATTCGCGGTTGTGCATCAAAATATCCTCGATGAACTCCAACCCCTCTGCGATTGATGTCGGTGCATTCGGATTCGCAATCACAATACCGCCGTTTTTGCGGTAATAATCCTCTTTGCGGATGCGAAAGTTCTCATCCAGTGCCGGGCGCTCATACGGAATCCGATACAGCTCTGCCCATACATCATAGAAGGAGTAGGTGATATCCGGAAACAAAATCGGCTCCTTGGAATTAAAAAAAGTCAGAAATGCAACGGACAATACGTCATCCGATCCCACTCCCACAAAAACCTGATCCGCACCGACCTCGTAGTATTTTGCAAGCGCATTGACCAGAGACTCCGACTTATAATTCGGATACAGGCGCACATTGTCCATCTTCTCACCCAACGCACGGATTTCCCTTAACAGACGCGGAGTCGGCGGATACGGACATTCGTTGGTATTTAATTTAATCATATCTGCAAATTCCGGCTGCTCTCCCGGTGTGTACGGTTCTACTTTACGAAAGTTCTTTTCCCACGCTCTCATTGTATGTCCTCCCCGATGTCAATCTTCTTGTGAACTACGATAACACTTTTCCAGCCGCTTTGTCAATGTTTTTCCGACTTGAGTTTCCGCAGTTTTCTCCGAATGCTTTTGTTGTGTGCCGGGAAATTTTCAGTGCAGGCTTGCTCTCACTTGTTCCGATTTATCAGGATGCCTTGGTACATTTTATTCCGTATTTTTTCAGTGCAGCTCCCCGCCGCATTTATCACAAAAGTCCAGCCCCTCCAGGGTAATGCCGCCGCAGTCCGGGCAGATAATCTTCTCCGGTAAAATCTCCCTCTCCAGAATCTCGTATTCGCCGTTTTCATCCCTGCCATCCTCGGATATCTTTTCCTCGCGCGCCACCACAAGCATTTCCTCAAATTTATGCCCCTGCACAGCAAGTTGCTCCGGTGTCACCTGCTTTTTGGGCAATTTTCTGAAGATGCGTCCAATCCAAGACATGTTTTTCCCTCCTGCCTTCTATTTTAAAAATTTGAATATATCGTAACACAAATCGTCAAATCCTATATATTTGCGACCGTCCTAAGCTCCTCAAAGGCTCCGTAAAAATCTACTCTTCCGTAGCCCCATTCCCTGCTTGGAACCTCAATACCCGTGCGCTCAGCTCCGCCCTGCAGCAAACGCTTAATCTCCTGAGATCGTATCTGCGGCTGTCTGTCACCGCCGACCGCCCATTCCAGTACCAGCGCACATCCGCCGGCTGTCAGGGCTGCAGCCGCGGCACCTCCATTCGCAAAGCGGTATCCGCCTCCTGCCATCGGGCCGTAAATATCCACACCTGGAGCCGCCACATCCGGCTTATACCGATTTGTCCGCGTGAAGCCCCTTCCGGAATGCAGATAAATCGATTTATCCGCGACACGGTACGACGCCACGGTGATTGGAGCTTCCGTATTGCCCGGATCCGTTATGGTTATATCGGGGTCGGGCCGCAAAAAATAGGTATCCTCCTGCACAAACTGACGCAGGGGCAGCCAGATGTCAAAACCATTGTCCACCACCGTATCACGATATATCAAAAACCGCCAGATTCCTTCGGTCGGCTGCCGCAGCCGCATCAGCACAAGCTGATTCCCCGTACGGTTTCCCGCCGAAAAATAGTCCACATACAGTCTCGTGTTTTCAAACAAAAAACGAATGATCTGGCTGTTGTTCCGTCTGCTTGGTATCCTGCTGATGAGCTCTCCCGTAGGAGAAATCACAGCGACGGAGTACTGGCTCAGCAGAGATGCCCATAATTCCATCGTAAACCCCGGCTCTCTTTCCCCCACCTTCAATTCCACCTGCTCGTACTCACCAGCCACCTGCTCCGAATGATAATGCAGACTGTAGCCCGCTTCGTTTCCGGTCGCTGTCACCACGCAGATATTGTACCGCGAAGCATAGCCATCCAGCATCCGGTCCAGAATCCCCGCACCGTCATGCCCGCCGGAATTCGTGCCAAGCGTCATACAGATGACCAAAGGTCTGCCGATTCTTTGCGCTGTGCGCACCAGATACTCTACTCCCCAGGCCAAATCGGTCTCCTGATAGCATACCGCATCCTCCGGAATCAGGTAAAGCTCACGCAGATACTGTTTTGCCGGTTTGAGCTTTACCATAAGGATTTCCGCAAGAGGTGCCACGCCCGAGAAACCGGTATCGCGCACTATGTTCCCGGCAGCCAGCCCTGCGGCATATGTACCATGTCCCTCGATATCCCGCTCAGGTACCACCGAATACGGGTCCTGTGCCATCAGCGCCTGCGTGAGCTGTGTGCGGCTGTATTCCGCGCCATAGGCAAAGCCTTCCGGCGGAGTTCCGTTCTGCTCGGTCTGATCCCATATTGCATAAATCCGGCTCGAGCCATCCGCGTTTCGAAATGCCGGATGCGTATAATCAATCCCGCTGTCCACAAAACCAATCAGCACACCGCTCCCCAGTAAATCAAGATACGGCATGCGGCGCAGCCTTGACACTCCCATTGCCTCCAGTGTCGGGGCACTGCTGCCTTCTGTGGCAAAGGTACTGCCCGGCTCCTCCATCATACCATAGCACCGCGGAGCAGCCGTATACGCAGACGGAAATTCCATATCGCCTGAGTGCAATCCCAGCTTTGCAAACGCAACCGTATACTCGTTATTAAGAGGCAGGATACAGTCAAAGCCATATCGCTCCTGTATCATTTCCAATCTGCCAAACCGCTGAATAAAATAATCCGCCGTATCCTGTGAATATATCGCTTCCTTACAGTCCATTTCCGCCTCCGGGCGTAATCGGTTACTGTATTGTATTCGGATTGTAAATAATCCAGAACGGTCCGCCGTCCGATGCCCACTTGACTTCGGACTGGATGGTGTCAAAATCCCATTCGAGCATAGTATTCTCCCGGCTGTTGCAGTCTGCTACCAGTATCCTTCCCTCCGCGGTGATACCGCGCAGCACAATAAAATGTCCGCCCTTGGTAAAATGACCCTTGCCCATCAGCGCCACGACCATATTTCCCTCTTTCAGGGCATCCAGCACCTTTGTCTTGGTCTCGCTGTCATTTCCGACTCCCTCGGACGTTAATCCAAAGGCCTTTGCAGTGCCGTTGATAATCGTATGCGCCGAACCGCTCTTCGCATACCAATAACCGTGGTCGTACGCCCATCCGGACATCTGCAGCGGGTCAATGCCGATGGAAGTCAGGCTGGATACCACAATAGCCATCGTGGTCGGACCGCAGGCATACTTTGCAATCGTGTCCTCCCCGCCGTATATCTTGCTGCCCCAGCGCTCATCCGTCTGACGATAGTATACCGTGCGTACGGAACCGTTGCCCTGCAGAATCTCTCCTGACTGCGGAGCCGATAAAGCATTGATAAACTCCATATCCATGCCCGGCTTCTCAACCACCGCATTGTTCACAGGCTTTGGTGTCGCAGTCGGCACGGGCGTAACCGTCGGAGTCGGTGCCATACTCGGCGCAGGCACTACCGTCGGAGTCGGCGCTACCGTCGGAGTCGGCGCAGGAGTTTTCGTCGGAACAGCGGTCGCTGTCGGAGCAGAGGTCGCTGTCGGCAACGGTGTTGTGGTCGGTGCCACCGTTGCGGTCGATACCGGCGTCACACTCGGCTCTTCATCTGATGTCGGCACCGGCGTCACAGTCCCTTCTTCATCCGATGTCGGCGCAGGAGTTGCACTCAGCCCCTCACCTGACGCAGGTACCGGTGTCGCACTCAATATCCGTGTCGGTTCCGGCGTTGCTGCAGGTGTTATCGAAGCGGCTGCAGCAACGCTTTCCCCCGTCCCCCCTCCGTCCGGTCTGTTCCCTGTCCGGCGG
>CAMALD010000062.1 GCA_945836355.1 uncultured Lachnospiraceae bacterium
AAATACAAATTAACTATTATTATATCAGTATCTCCCCCCGGAAACAAGGTTTTCCACACCTTCTTCATCTTTTTTTCATTTTTTTGCCGAAAAACAAATATGCGACGTCTTTTGCGTTGACAACCCACCAGATTCGGTATAAAATAACTACGATCAAAAGTTATTTAACGCGGTAATGCTTTTCATTGATGAAGTACCATTTTGTGTCACTTCAGTGATATTGCTCCAATGCAAAAGTGTGTACGTTATAATACAATACGAAAGGTTGAGAAAAAATGAGTTTTGAATTTGTAAGACAGGTAATGTCCCCGGAAGAGTTAAAACAGAGGCTTCCGCTCTCCGACTACGCAGTCCGGATAAAGAAAGAACGCGATGAAGAGATTCGTAAGGTTTTCACCGGAGAGTCCGACAAATTTCTTGTCATTATCGGGCCGTGCTCTGCCGATAATGAGGACGCCGTTCTGGATTATTTAAGCCGCCTGACCAAGGTCGCAGACGAGGTGAAGGAGAAGCTTATTGTTATCCCGCGCATCTATACCAACAAGCCGCGCACTACCGGCGAGGGATATAAGGGCATCGTATCCCAGCCGGACCCGGAAAAAAAGCCGGACTTCCAGGAAGGGCTTATGGCAATGCGCCGCATGCATCTTCGTGCGATTGACGAGACCGGGCTTACCGCAGCGGACGAAATGCTCTACCCGGAAAACTGGCTCTATATCGACGATATCCTCTCCTACGTTGCCGTCGGCGCCCGATCGGTCGAGGATCAGCAGCATCGTCTCACCATCAGCGGCATGGATATTCCTGCAGGTATGAAAAATCCTACCAGCGGTGCGTTCTCCGTCATGATGAACTCCGTTGTCGCCGCACAGGCAAGCCACACCTTCCTCTACCGCCAGTATGAGGTCAATACCACCGGAAATCCGCTTGCCCACACCATTCTTCGCGGTGCTACCAACAAGCATAACCAGAACATTGCAAACTATCATTACGAGGATCTTATGCATGTGCTTGAAATGTATCAGGAGCGTCCTCAGTTAAAGAATCCGGCATGTATCGTCGATGCCAACCATTCAAACTCCAACAAACAATACGCCGAGCAGCCGCGTATCGTCAAGGAAGTGATTCACAGCCGCCGCATGAACAAGGATCTTCACAGTCTGGTCAAGGGCGTCATGGTGGAAAGCTACATCGAGCCGGGCTCCCAAAAGGTCGGCGAGCATATCTACGGCAAGTCCATCACCGATCCGTGCATCGGCTGGAATACCACCAGAGAGCTGCTCTTAGAGATGGCTGACATTCTTTAATTTTTTCTTCGCAACTGCTGGGGAGTGACATCGGAAATTCCTGCCTCCCGTGCATATTTGCGCACCAGCTTCCAAATAGCCTGCCTGCTGAGGCAGGCTTCTTTTCTGGAAGGGAATAAATACCCTGTCCGGTTCTTCCTTTCCTCCTGATAACGAACCAGCATTTCCAGCGTTTCCGCTGAAATCTGCACATTTCGTTCATGCGTCTCGCGCTTTGCCTTCAGAATTCCTAATTTGAAATTGATATCCTCTGTTTTTAATGTCGCAATTTCACCCGGCTGCAGGCCTTCTCTGACAATCAGACTCAGAATAACAGCATCCCTTTGCCCCTTTGCCGTTTGAGGCTTCGCTGCCTCCAGCAATTTTTTTCGCTCCTTCGCCTCCACCGTTTCCCGCTCCTTCGGCATGATTTTTAGGGACTGCAGCTCTTCGGTCGGGTCGCTGCGAATCTCCCCTCTTCGAATCAGAAAATCAAAAAATCCTCTCATGGACGACAGCTTTCTTTGGATACTGGAGGGATTCAGCCCCTCCGATTCGAGGTACAGCAAAAAGGAGTTGCAGGTAATCTCATCCACCTTATCCATGCGCTGTATCCCGTTTTTTTGGAGAAAGCGCAAAAACTGAAACAAATCCTGCTCATAAGCAGCCAGCGTACCGGTGCTCCGATGCTTTCTCTCCTTTAAGTACTCCAGATATTCAACGACATAAACCTCCATATGCACCCCCCTCAAAGCCTGTAGCCTACCCTAAAATCCACTTAAGTATTTTCTGCAGAAACAATGTTCCGATTGTCGCCTCGACTGTTCCCGCGGCAATGCATAACACCATGATTAGCATAACTCTTTTCCCGTCTAAATGCAACCTAATTTTATTATGTAAACTTATTGGCCGGGTTTGCGCATCATTTACAAGTTCACTGATTGAATCGTCCGATTTATGCAGCTTCCACGCAATCGAAAAGCAATACAGCCACAGCGGAATGTCAAACAGTGCCTGCGGGAAATAATACCCCAATACCAGCAGCAGTCCCTTCGCGTGATATGAGCATACAAAGCAAATGAAAAGATACCCTAGGAGCAGTCCCTGACGAAGCACCGTCAGGTATAGATACGGCAAATTCAGCCAGGTCATCATGATACACAGAAAAACGAGGATGCCCTTCAGCTTCTCCCAGGTAACATAAAAGAATAAATCAAGGGATAATTCCTGCGTCAGCAGAGCCTTTAAATAGGCTTCCTTCTCTTCTGCCGGAGTATCGAGCTCCCACAAATCCATCCCGCGAAACAGGATTCCGCCGATTGCAAAGCCAAAAAGAAAAAGAACTGAAATCCTTATGACCAGTTCTTTTTCCATTCTGATTTTCCCGTATTTTTTCATAAGCGCCTCCCTCATCCACACACCGGTACATGCCTCCGGGAATGTCCCGGCTTGAAATATTGTATGTGTCAGAAAGCCCATTTATGATTTTTAGAGTCCTTTTTTTGTCTTGTATGCCAGAATTGCGGCATTCGTCTTTGCATCCTGAATCTTCCCGGTCAGGATCATATCTACCAGCTCAGCTAACGGATGTACCTCCACGTTCAAAAATTCATCCGGGTCAAGATGCTGTTTCGACGGAATCAGTTCCTCGGTATAATAGATGCCGATCAGCTCATTGCAAAATGCAACCGTCGTATAAAGGTCCAGCAGATGCTCCACCTTTTCGCTCCGATAGCCGGTCTCCTCTTCCAGCTCGCGTGCAGCGGCTGTCTTTTTATCCTCGCCCGCATTTAAGCCACCGGCAGGAATCTCCAGCGTATAGCGCTCCGGTGCATTGCGGTACTGCCGCACCATGATAATATCACCATTTTCGGTCACCGGAACAATGGCAGCGGCGCCCTTATGCTCAATAAAATCCCACACGGTCGTACTGCCGTCAGGGAGCTGCATCGTATCGCTGTAAAACTTTACAATTCTCCCCTCATGCTCCAGTTTTCTTCTAACTCTCTTATAATCGCCCATTTTTCTCTCCATTTCCTGCGATTTCACAGCGCAGCACCAACACAGCCTGCGTAACTATTTTTTCTCCATGTCACAAGCCTTTTTGTAGCATGCATCCGCAGCTTTGATGACCGCGCTGCGCATTCCGTATTCCTCCAAGGCAGCGACCCCCGCAATGGTAGTGCCTCCCGGCGAACAAACCGCGTCCTTTAATGCCCCCGGATGCCTGCCGGATTCCAGTAGCATCTTTGCCGAGCCGAGTACAGTCTGCCCTACCAGACGGTATGCCATATCCCTCGGTATGCCATACTGAACAACCGCATCCGATAACGCTTCCATAAACATATACACAAATGCCGGCGAACTTCCGTTCGCGCAGATGGCGGCATTCATCAGCTTTTCCGGAATCTCTTCTATCTTTCCAACGCACAGAAACAGGGTGCGGATTACCTCCTTTTCCACCTCGCTTACCTCATCAGAATAGCTGATACAGGTCATTCCCTCGCCAAGCATCGCCGGCGTATTCGGCATGGTACGAACGATTTTGACGGCACCGGTCTCCTTTTTCAGGGCTTCCGTATTGATACCTGCCATGACTGATACCACAATCTTTTCCTTTGACATAGCAAGCTTGATATCCGGATATACCTCCGCGGCATACTGAGGCTTTACCGCCAGTACAATGACATCCGACTGCATCACCATGTCAAGCATGCGCGTTGCATACGCAACGCCCAGTTCCTGCGACAAGGCTTCCTCATGCTCTCTGTGCCTGGAAATAAATGTGACATTTTCCTTGCCAAACGCTTCTACCGCGCCCTTTAGCAGCGGATAGCCCATATTTCCTGTTCCGATAAACGCAATTTTCATAGTCCGCCTCCTTCGAAGCTTTTCTCAAGCAACTATTGTAATTCTTCCACAAATTTAGCAATACGATCGATTCCCTTGCCAATCTGCTCCTTTGAGATGGCGTAGGAAAGACGGATGTGATCGTCAAATCCGAAATCTGCACACGGAATAACCGCAGTGCTGAAATCATTGATTAAGATCTCCGCGAGACGTCCCACGCTGCCTACCTTCTCACCCTTATATGACATCTCAAGAAGCTCATGCACATCGATAAACAGATAGAAAGCCCCCTGCGGCTTTAAGGCAGAGATATGCGGCACCCGGCATATGCGCTCATACATATAGTCCCGGCGCTCCTTAAACTCTGCCGTCATCGCATCCACAGCATCCTGAGAGCCGTTTAAAGCCTCAATGGTCGCATTCTGCGCAATGGAGTTCGGGTTTGAGGTCTGATGGCTCTGTACACTGCCCATTACCTTAGCAAGCTCTGCGGATGAGCCGGTATAGCCGATACGCCAGCCGGTCATCGCGTAGCTCTTCGATACGCCGGAGCAGGTAATGGTTCTCTTATAAATCTCCTCGCCAAGAGAAGCTATACTTACAAACTCGCCCTCGTAAACCAGATTTTCATACATTTCATCTGCGACAACATAGATATCCTTCTCAACAACAACCTTTGCAATCTCCTCCAGCTCTTTTCTGGTGTAGACCATGCCGGTCGGGTTGCTCGGTGTGTTCAAAACCAAAGCCTTGGTCTTTTCGGTGCAGGCATCCGCAATCTGCTGTGCAGTTACCTTATAGCCCTGCTCCTTGCCGCCGCGGATAAATACCGGCACACCGTCGGACAATTTAACAATCTCCGGATAGCTGAGCCAGTAAGGTGTTGGGATGATAACCTCATCTCCCGGATTCAGAATAGCTTCAAATATATTGGTAAGAGAATGCTTTCCACCGTTGCTGACCACAATCTGATTCTCCTTGTAGTCCAAATGATTAAAGCGGCGGAATTTATCGGAAATAGCCTTCTTTAATTCCGGCATTCCGGCTGCCGGCGTATACTTGGTCTGACCGTTCTTAATTGCCTCAACGGCAGCATTACAGATATTCTCAGGAGTATTAAAATCCGGTTCTCCTGCTCCAAAGCCTACAACATCAATTCCCTGTGCTTTCAATTCCTTTGCCTTTGCGGTAATCGCCAGTGTGGAAGAAGGCTTCACAGCCTGTGCTTTTTTGGATAATGTAAGTGACATACGCATCTCTCCTATAGTTCAGATTGTATACATGTATTAAATGATTCAGCTTATTGTAATATACTTTCTCTCTAATTTCAAGCATTTCTTTCCAAAAAATTCACGTCTTAACCACTTTCACCACAAAGCAGACTGAATTATACTTCAAACAGGGATATGCTCTTGATTCTTCCGAAGATTGGCGGTGCTTCCATTCGGATGCCTACCCGAATCTGCCCGGCAGGCAATGCAACATCCTCCAGCTGATGTGTCACAAAGTCCACATCGGACGGAAAAATCTCCTTTGCATACTCCTTCTGCCCATTACAGCTGATAGTCTTAAGGAAAAGCTTCACCTTCACTCCGGTCGTATTGGTCCCGCGATACGCCACGGTCAGGCGGTAGGTTCCTGCTTTTTGAATATACACATCGCGGCTCAGCTCAAATGTAAAATTGCCTGCGGAGGAAATATATATCCCACTTTCTTCTTCTCTCACCGTAACCTCAGCTGGATTTCTGGTTGCCCACCAGCCATTGAGTCCTTCTTTGAAATCACCGTTCGGAATCAGATTGGTCCCGGCTGGCATCAGCCGGGATTCATCCACATGGTACAACCCTTCCATATATTCCGTCAGATTCGCAAACGGAGGACTCATCGGGTTAAAATCCCGGTATGCTTCAAAGGAGCAAAGTGCTTTACCGTCCACATCAAGCATGCCCATGTTTTCATCCCAGCTGCCGTATGTCTTTCCCGGTGCACAGAGCGGCTCCCAATAAAACACGCCGGTCGGCAGCAGCTTCGACACCTCCGAGGCAATCTGCATAATCAGCTCCAGCGCTTTCTTCTGCTCCTCCTGTCCTGCCGGAAGCCCTGCCATCTTCATAAGATCGTCTGAGACGTGTTCGTTCTCACAATGGCGCCACGGATGCGCAGTCTCCACAATATATACCGGAAGCTGGTAGCGCTCAATGAGCTGCTCCATCGAGCTCTTCAAATCCATAAAGGTGCCGTGCCAGAAGGAATAGAATGATATCCCAATCGCATCAATCGGCTTCATTCCCGCCGCGAACATGGCATCATACCACTCTTTTTGATAGAAGAAACGTCCCCCCTGGTCAAGATGGGTCATCACCATTATATTCGGCGAGGTATCCCTCACGGCCTGAATCCCCGCATTGACCAGCTTTACAAGCCTGTCATAGTGCGGTACCTCACCGTCCGGGAACAGCATTCCACTGCGTATCTCGTTTCCAATCTGTACCATATCCGGCATCGCGTTTACTGCTCCGAGCGCATCCAGCACCTGCCTGGTATAACTGTACACCGCATCCTGCAGCTCCTCAAAGGAAAGCTTTTTCCATGCAGCCGGTTTTCTCTGCTGTCCGGGGTCTGCCCAGTAATCCGAGTAATGAAAATCCAGCATAAAAAACATGCCCTTTGCTTTAATCTGCTTTGCCATATCAATCGTATGCGCCAGATTACAATACCCCTTTGCCTCATGCACAAGCTGCGGTTCATTCCATATGCGCAGCCGGATTGCATTGATATTGTTCTTCGCCAGAAGATCAAACGCATCGACACATTCGCCTTCTGCTGTGTAGTATCTCTCGCCGCCGTCGATATGCTCAGGCAGGGACGAAATATCAACCCCCTTCAAAAATCCCGTTCCGGCACTTTGCTTTCTGGCACTTTTTACTTCATACATTTTCTTATCCGCCAGAATCAAATAGTCCTCCAAAGATTTGTTTTCCTTCGGGTCGGTGATGATAATACCGTGGCTGACACGAATCCGATCTCTGATCAGCTCCTCATTCACTCTGCTCACAAAAGCATCGAGCCTTTCCTGCGAAGCTCCTGTGCAGAAAACGACAAACTCATCACCGCCAAACCGGTATACAAACCCGTTTTCAGGCTTA
>CAMALD010000063.1 GCA_945836355.1 uncultured Lachnospiraceae bacterium
GCACAAGAGTTTTGCATGCAAAACTCTTTATCCCCGGGACAAATCGCGCTGTAAGGATACTAAGCATCCGAAAAATCCCGGAAACGCTCGAATACAATCTGGCAATGAACAATCCTTCGGCCCGCAGCAAACGCAGTCGGTGAAAAAATGCGGAAACTCAAGTATTATTGCATTGCACAAATTTAAGAACATGGTATAATGGGATTACACGGGACGAGACGATAATGTTTAAAAGTCGTTTTAAACGGCGGATTGAGAGGAAGTATGAAGATAATTATCGCAGGGGACGGCAAGGTCGGTGCCACGCTGACCAAGCAGCTTTCTGCAGAGGGCTATGATTTGACACTGATTGACGCCAAAGCGAAGGTGCTTGAGGTGAGCGAGGAACGGTATGACATCATGGCGATACAGGGAAACTGTGCGTCCATGGAGGTGTTAGATCGTGCTGGGGTGCGTGATACCGATTTGCTGGTGGCAGTTACGAACGCGGATGAGGTTAATTTATTGTGCTGCATGACAGCGCATGCGATGAATCCGAATATTCACACCATTGCCCGCGTGCGCAATCCGGAGTATACCGACCAGATTTTTGAGATGCGGCATTTATTTGCACTGTCCATGATGGTAAACCCGGAGAGAAGTGCGGCGGTGGAAATCAGCCGGCTGATCCGGTATCCGGGATTCTTGAAAAGAGATACCTTTGCCAAGGGCAGAGTGGAGATTGTAGAACTGAAAATTGAGGAAGATTCCAAACTCTGCAATGTAGCGCTCAATGAGGTTGGAAGCATAGTGAGATGCAGTATACTGGTATGTGCAGTTTTGCGTGACGGTAAGGCGGTGACTCCGGACGGTAATTTTGTAATACAGGAGGGAGATCGCATTTTTGTAACAGCTCCGTCGGACAACCTGACAACGCTTTTAAAAAATCTCGGAATCATTACGCATAAGGCAAAACGTGTGGTTATCTGCGGCGGAGGACGTGTGAGCTATTATCTGGCACAGATGCTTCTGGATAACGGAATTGCGGTGCAGATTATCGAAGCTGACCGGGAGCGCTGTGTGCAGCTTGCAAATATGCTGCCGGAGGCAAGCATCATCCACGGGGATGCCAGCAACGAATTCCTGTTGGAGAGTGAAGGGGTGCCGCGTGCGGATGTGCTGGTAACTCTGACGGGAGTGGATGAAATGAATACGATGATTTCCCTTTACGGCAACAGCAAAGGGGTTCCGCAGATTATCACCAAGATCGGCCGGCTGGAGAACAATACGGTTTTGGATTCACTTTCCATCGGCAGTATTGTAAGCCCGAGAGCAATTTGCAGCAATGCGATTGTGCGCTATGTAAGAGCATTAAAGGATCAGAACGGTGCTGCGATTGCAATGAATTATATTGCGGACGGGCAGGCAGAGGCAATCGAGTTTGAAGTCGATGAAAACACGCAGAACTGCAATGTTCCGCTGAAAAAGCTCCACATACGGAAGAATGTACTGATTGTATGCATTATCCGCGGTTCAAAGCAGGTTATTCCGAATGGTGATTCCTATTTCGAAAAAGGAAATACCGTGATTCTCGTGACGAGCGGCAGTCAGGTTATTTATCGCCTGAATGAAATTTTCGAGTGATTTTGAGTAATATTTTACATGAGGAAACGCAATGAATTATAGAATGATGGCAAGATTTGTCAGCAAGATTTTGATTGTGGAGGCGGTGTTTATGCTGCCGGCACTGCTGATAAGTTTATTTCGTGAGGAAGAGAACAGCATTTTCGGATTTGCTGCAAGTATGGGAATCATCATATTGCTCTCGGCTTTTACCGGCTTTTTCGGGAGAAAATCCACCGGTTCCTTTTTCGTAAAGGAAGGTCTGGTGTGTGTCGGGCTGAGCTGGATTGTAATGAGCCTGCTGGGATGCCTTCCGTTTCTGTTATCCGATGCCATACCGGATTTTGTCGATGCTTTCTTTGAGACTGTGTCAGGGTTTACCACAACAGGGGCGAGTATCCTTTCGGACATAGAGAGTCTACCGTACGGTGTCCTCTACTGGAGGAGCTTCACTCACTGGATCGGCGGTATGGGAGTACTTGTATTTGTGCTGGCAATCAGTACCGGCACAGACAGCAGAAAGGGCTTTACCATGCATCTGCTGCGTGCGGAGAGCCCGGGACCGAGTGTTGGAAAGCTAGTGCCGAAAATGAAGACAACGACCGAGATCCTGTATACGATTTATGTTGTACTGACGGTCATCGACGTCATATTTTTACTGATTGGCGGAATGTCTGTTTTTGAAGCGGTTTGTACAGCGTTCGGCACGGCAGGTACCGGCGGGTTCGGTATCAAAAATGACAGTCTTGCCGGCTACAGCCCATATATTCAAAATGTCTGTACGGTGTTTATGCTTTTGTTCGGTGTCAATTTTAGCTGCTATTATATGCTTTTAATCAGGCAGGTAAAAAGTGTTTTTAAGGATGAGGAGCTGCGGCTTTACCTGGGCATTGTAGCGGGCAGTATTCTGATGATTGCATGGAACATCTACGGAATTTATGGCAGCGTGGGCGAGACTCTTCGGCATGCATCCTTCCAGGTGGTCAGTATTATGACGACAACCGGATTTGCAACAACGGATTTTGACCTCTGGCCATCCTTTTCCAAGGCCATTTTATTTACACTGATGCTGATAGGTGCGAGCGCCGGCAGTACGGGCGGAGGCTTTAAATGCGGACGTCTGCTCCTGCTTATCAAGAGTGTCAAGCGCAATGTGCAGCAGGTATTGCGGCCGCAAAAGGTGCAGGTGGTAAGTGTTAATAAGCGCATGGTGGACGAAAAGGTGCTCGACAACACCAATGCATATCTGGCAGCCTATGTGCTGATTATGGTGGCAAGCTTTGTTTTGGTGTCAATCGATTCGTTTTCGTTTACGACGAACCTGTCAGCAGTTGCAGCATGCTTTAACAATATCGGACCGGGCTTTGACGTGGTGGGAGCAACCTGCAATTACGGCGGTTTCAGCAATTTGTCCAAGCTGGTTCTGATTGTGGATATGCTAGCCGGACGTCTGGAAATATTCCCGATCATGATTCTGTTTTCAAAGGCAACATGGGGGAGAAAATGAAGCGTAATAAGATATTTACAACTACACGAATGATTGCTCTTGGTTTTTTTGTCGCGATAGTCCTTGGAACGGTTTTATTATCTCTTCCGATTGCTACGAAGAGCAGAACGGTAACCCCGTTTGTAGACAGCTTGTTCACGGCGACAACCTCCACCTGCGTGACCGGACTGACAACGGTTGTGACAGTGGAACACTGGAGCTTATTCGGACAGCTGGTGATTTTGTTTTTGATTCAGTTCGGCGGTCTCGGCATTGTGACCTTTTCTACCGTAATTCTGCTCATTTTGGGCAAGAGAATTTCATTGAAGGAACGCCTTTTGATTCAGGAGGCGTACAATCTGGATACCCTGCAGGGACTGGTCGCTATTACAATCCGTGTCATGAAGGGGACTCTGGTGGTGGAGGGAATCGGTGCTGTTTTATATTCCGTGCGCTTTATCAATGACTATGGACCGGTGCGTGGAATATGGTATTCCATCTTTCACTCGGTCTCTGCATTCTGCAATGCGGGTATTGATCTTCTGGGAAGCAGCAGCCTGGAGAGATATCAAACCGATGTGCTGATTAATGCTGTCACAATGCTTTTGATTATTCTGGGAGGAATCGGTTTCCCAATCTGGTGGGAGGTTGTTAATAACATACGGAATGTTCGAAAAAAGTGGAAAAGGGATGAAAAAGCAGTACTGCGGTTCAGCTATCAGTTTAAGGTGGTTGTGACGATTACTCTGATTCTGATTGCTGTCGGGACAGTACTTACCCTGATTATGGAGTATGACAACCCGGAGACGCTGAAACCGCTGAAGGGCGGACAGAAGCTGATGGCAGCATTGTTTCAGTCGGTCACATTAAGAACAGCCGGTTTTGCCACCATCTCCCAAAAGGGATTCCGGGAGGCTACCTGTCTGGTTTACCTGCTTCTCATGATCATCGGAGGCTCGCCTTCGGGGACGGCCGGCGGAATAAAGACAACGACGGCTGCGGTGATTGGGGCGTCGGTTTTGTCTACGGTTTGGGGCAAGGAGGATGTCAGCCTGATGAAGCGCAAGCTTCCGGACCGTGTTGCAAAAAAAGCGCTTGCAGTGACAGGAGTAAGCGTCATGGCTATTTTTGTATTGGCGCTTCTTCTGACCGCAGTGCAGAAAAGCAACTTTCTTGACACTATTTATGAGGTGATATCAGCGACCGCGACGGTGGGCTTAAGCCGTGATTTGACCCAGGGACTCAATGAAGCGGGAAAATGTATTATCATCATGGGCATGTATCTGGGGCGTATCGGACCGATTACCATGGCACTGGCGTTCAATTCCAAGCGCTCCGGTGCACGTACTTCAAACCCGACGGGAAGACTGATGGTAGGATAAATAATTTTGTATTTGGAGGAAGCCAATGAGTAAAAGAAAGCGTGAAAAGAAGCAGTACCTTGTAGTAGGTCTGGGCAACTTCGGCAGGAGCATTGCTTTGACCCTGATGGAGAACGGCTGTGAAGTGCTTGTTCTGGATCAGGATGCCGAAAAGATCAGGCTGATAGCTGACTTGGTCACCGGAGCTGTTGAGGGAAATGTAACCGATCCGGGCATTATTTCCAATCTGGGAATACGAAATTATGACGGGGCAGTGGTAGCGATGGGAGATGATTTGGAGGCGAGCATCCTTGCCACCATGATGATCAAGGAGCTGGGAATATCTCATGTGCTTGTGAAGGCTCAGAATGAACTGCATGCCAAGATTCTGCGCAAGGTTGGGGCAAACATGGTGGTACTGCCGGAACAGGAAATGGGTATCCGCTATGCAAACAATATTGCGCACGGAAATTTCTATGATGCAATAGAATTGTCACAGGACATGAGTATGATGGAACTAAATGTGCATACGGACTGGGTGGGCAAGAGTCTTAAGCAGTTGAATATGCGTGCAAAGTATAAAATCAATGTAATCGGAATCAAGCGTGAGGAGGGCTTTGATGTGAATCCGGATGCGGATGAGCCGCTGCATGCCAACGACATTCTGGTCGCAATCGGGCGCAACGATATGCTGGAGCGGGTCGCAGAATATAGTGCGGACTGATTTGGACGGAAAGCTGTGCCCAAATTAAGAAAACTCAAAAAGAAAAGTTTTTCTTTACATTTGGCTCTGGTTTTGATATACTATCTGTGCTGGTAATATAGCCGGATAGAATGCAGATATGGTTCATCGGTAGAACATTGGCTTCCCAAGCCGAAGAGACGGGTTCGACTCCCGCTATCTGCTTTACAGGAATGGAAAAATGGCTCGAAACCTTGGCTCATCAGGGGATTGAGCTATTTTTTGTGATATGGAAAACTGCGTTTCCATATCACAAGCTCTTCGGGGGTGCACTGCCAAATTAGGGCATTTGCTCCCCTGTACCATGTAATCCGCGGACGGAAGGTGAGGACGATATGATTAGCAGCAGCAGTAATGCGCAGATGAAATATCTGGTAAAATTGCAGGAAAAGGGCTCGTTACGAAAAGCGGACCGGGTTTATATTTGTGAAGGAAGAAAAATGTTTGGTGAGGTGCTGCAATATGCACAGGAGAGTGTGGTAAAGGCATATTTTGCCGAGAGCTGCTTTAGAGAAAATGAAGAGGAATGGCAGCAGAGGATAAAAGAGTGCCGGGTATCGTATGAAATCGTGTCGGACAGTGTTTTCCGGGAGGTATCCCAGACAGTGACACCGCAGGGAGTGCTGGCAGTTGTAAGACAGCCCGAATATTCTCTGGCTTCGATTCTCTGCGACGCAAACGGCTGCGAGAAAAATCAGCTCTGCCTTTTACTTTTGGAAGACCTGCGCGACCCGGGCAATCTCGGAACCATCCTTCGCACTGCGGAGGGAGCCGGAATGGATGGCGTCATTTTGAGTGCTGAGAGTGTGGATGTCTTTAATCCGAAGGTGATCCGTGCGACTATGGGGGCAATCTACCGATTACCTTTTTTTTATGCGGCATCGTTTACGGATTTACTGGGCACCTTAAAAGAGCACGGTATTTCAATTTTTGCGGCACATCTTGCGGGCTCGCAGGAGTATGACACGGTTCGTTATCCTAAAAAGTCGGCAATCATGATTGGAAATGAGGCAAATGGCCTAAGTGAGCAGGCCACGCAGCTTTCGGATGCCAGAATCCGCATTCCGATGGAGGGAGCGGTGGAATCACTCAATGCCGGTGTGGCGGCAGCGATTCTGATGTACGAGCTTTATCGGCAGAAGCGCTTTCTTTGAGCTCAAGGGACGCTTAGGCTTGAAAACATAGGTGAAACATGGTAATATATAATGTAGGTGATTATGCGGCAGTGAGAGGTTTGCTGGGCGCATGAAATGAATAAACAGTCAGGAGTAAAATAAGATGATACAGGCAAGCAATGTCACATTACGTATTGGAAAAAGAGCTTTATTTGAGGATGTTAACATCAAGTTTACCGAGGGCAACTGCTATGGCTTGATCGGTGCAAACGGTGCAGGGAAATCCACCTTTCTGAAAATTTTGTCCGGTCAGATTGAGCCGAGCAAGGGGGAAATCATTATTACACCGGGACAGCGTTTGTCCTTTTTGCAGCAGGACCACTTTAAATATGATGCATACGATGTGCTGAGCACGGTTATCATGGGAAACCAGAGATTATATGAAATCATGAAGGAGAAGGATGCCATCTATGCGAAGGAGGACTTCACGGAGGAGGACGGTATCCGCGCAAGTGAGCTTGAGAGCGAGTTTGCAACCCTGAACGGCTGGGAAGCGGAGTCGGATGCGGCAACCCTGCTCAATGGTCTCGGCATTGAGACAGAGCTCCATGACAAGCAGATGTCGGAGCTGAACGGCAGTCAGAAGGTGAAGGTGCTTCTCGCACAGGCTCTTTTCGGAAATCCGGACATTCTGCTGCTCGACGAGCCGACAAACCACCTGGATTTGGAAGCTATCCGCTGGCTGGAGGAGTTCCTTATCAATTTTGATAATACCGTCATCGTGGTATCACATGACCGCTATTTCCTGAATAAAGTCTGCACGCAGATTGCGGACATCGACTACTCCAAGATTCAGCTCTATGCCGGAAACTATGATTTCTGGTATGAGTCCAGCCAGCTGATGATCAAGCAGA
>CAMALD010000064.1 GCA_945836355.1 uncultured Lachnospiraceae bacterium
TATTTTGAAACCACTCCAGCAGCCCCGGGTCATACTCCGACTTATATTCCGTACCCTGACTGCCAAGCTTGGTCAGATTTTCTCTCTCTCTCATATCATTTACCCCCTGATAATACTGTATTTTACATCATAATCAAATGTATCGACCTCTTCCTTCCTCTTCAGCCAGTTCACAATGACATAGGTGAGCGGCGTAAAGATGACTTCATAGCACACCTTGAAGAGATACTGGAACAAAATCATCTGCAATATGGTGGCATTATCCATCGTGCCCCAGAAGGAAATCAAAATAAAGATAACCGAGTCAAAGCCCTCTCCGACCAAGGTCGACAAAATGGTTCTCACCCATAGCTTTTTACCTTTGGTAGCCACCTTCAGCTTGGAAAGAATCATCGAGTTTGAAAATTCACCGAACAGATATCCCGCGAAGGATGCCAGCGCCACTCTCGGTGTGGTCCCCATGACTACTGCATAGGCGTCCTGATTTCCCCAAAAGCCCGGGTGCGGCAGTGCAATCGTAATCAGATAAACGGCAACCGCAAAAAAGCTGCAGCCGAATCCCAGCCAGATAATGGTACGTGCCTTTTTAAAGCCGTAAACCTCCGTAAAAATATCACCGAAAATATAGGTTACCGGAAACAGAATTACCGCTGCCGGAAGCGTGATGCTTTCCGTCACCGCCCACATCTTTCCTGCGATTAAATTGGACAAAAGCAGGCAGGTCACATAAATTACTGCAATCACCATAAACATCTTGGATACTGTCTTGTTCTCTTTCATAAGTTTCTCTCTTTCTAAAAAAATAATGTGGTTTTGCAAAACACAAAACCACACAACAATCCAGAGCAAGCTGTATTTGATTATGCAGTCCCGGTTTTGCTTTACGACAGGAAGGTACAAATGAACTGTCGGTACGTCTGGTACGGTGATGATGATAGCACACAAACGATTACTTGTCAATCGTATTCTGGCTTGAGTTTCCCCCTCTTTGTTCTTGCAAAACCATCTTATTATGATATAATTAGGGAAACGCCGAAAAAATAACGTATGTGAGAAAGGGGAAGCTTATGTGGTGTCCTGTTTGTAGAAATGAATATCGTGAAGGCATTACCGAGTGTGCCGATTGTAAAGTGGCACTCGTCGCTGACTTAAATGACTGCAAGGAAGCAAATTCCGAGCTGCTGGTCATGATAGAATCGGAGGAGGATGCCAAAAAACTGGTCGCCTATCTCGAATACTCCGATATAGTCGCCTATTATGAACCATCCACCGAAGATGCCGCATTCTCGGTTTATGTCAATAAAAAGGATTACAAGAAAGCCAAAAAGGCATTTTCCGCTTTCCTTACCGTTGAGCTTTCCGACAAAATCAGCAAACAGACTGTCCTCTCTGCAGCCGGCGATGCTTCGGCGGACGATTCGTGCGGGGATGCTTCGGACGATATGCCTGAAAACGAAACAGATGAAACACAGACAGACGAAGATGAGACATCGGACATAAAAAAAATCAAGAATGCAATCGCATCCGCTGCAAAGGGCAGCTATGTCTCCAAGGACGAAAAAAGCGCCGATTACCGCTCTAGCGCTATCACCTTTACTGTGTTCGGCATTATCGGCTGCGTTGTCATGGCACTGCACTGGCTCGGCATTTTCCAGTATTTTGCCACCACCTCCGCTGTTGTTCTCTCTATTATGTTTGTCGGCTGCATCGCAGTCGGTATCGACAGCTTCCGCCGTGCCAAAAAAGCGCAGACCGAGGCAAAGGAGGAGAACGCCTTCATCGGACAGTTAACTGAATGGCTGGACAGAAATCTTACTTTCGATATGCTGATACAGGCTGACCGCGCGGAATGCTCCGACGAGGTAAACTTTTTAAATCGCATCGCCGAAATGAAAAAATACATTCAAAAAGAATTCGGTGAACTGGACCCGGGCTTTCTGGACCAATTCACCGAAGAATACTACAATGACCACTTTGAAGAAGAGGCTTGACTGTGCGCCCTATTTAATTTCCGTCAGCGTTCCGGCAAGCTTTTCGGCAACGCCGGAGATGTTTGGCTGTATGCTTTCAAGTGCATCATTTACCGTAACCGTGATATGATGCTCTCCATCATACCAGCTGTATATCGTGTTATAGAATTCCATGCGGTCGATTTTAACATCGGCCGCTTCTTTCATTTCAATAAAAATATCATCCAACGCAACCGAATAATTCAGCCTGACTATCTTTTTTCCGTTGATTGTAAGTAGCTTAACACTGAGCTTTGTCACGGTAGCTTTTTGTGCACCATAGACCTTCTTCCAGCTCGCAGCAAGGAATTTTTTTGTGTATACTTTCTTCATCGTACTGGCCAGCCGGTCTATATCCGCAGCTTCCTCCACGCAGGATTCCAGTGTGACCTGTATATTGGAAGCAGCAATCTGCTTCTGTGTATTATAGGCATTCACCGCTATATTGATGGTGCCATCCTCCTCCTTTTCGGAGCGGAACAGATACGATTCCGGCAGTTCCATACAAAAGCCGTATGCTTCACGGCTCACCGTACGAAAGTTCTTCATGACAACCGTCACCGTCATGCCATCCTCAGCCAATACATACTTTGCATATTTACTGCGGTCAGAAAGCCATTTATCCCTGCTTGCAGCCGTCTGAAATGCATATGCCTTGATCCGGTAGGTGCCGCAGTTTTTCGCGCGGAACACACCCTCCTCGGAAACGGCTGCTTTCTCCGTACTTTTCCCCTTCGACGAAAGCGCTTCATAATAGATAACGTTGGAGGTATTCTGATTGGTACCCGCCACCGTTTTACAGGTATATGCCAACGGATAATCCACACCGCAGTATAAAGCATTTTTCCTCTGGGCTGCACTCGCAAACCCAAGTGCCAGCTCCGTAATATTATCACGCACACGGACACTTGCCTTTAATGTGGTCACCGCTTTGTCCTTGCCGGCAATCTCACATACGACAACAGTTTTTCCCGCCCCCGTCGCCGTAATCCATCCGGTTTCATCTACACCAACCACCGAAGGGTCTTTGGAACTCCATTTGGTCTGCATCCCATCCTGCAGTCCGTTTACCACAAGCTGCTGTTCAGAGACTCCGCCCTCTCCCAGATACAGGATGACCGCTGCATTCGAAAGTGTCAGCGCCTCCTCCTCGGCAGCCTCTGTCCGATTCCCCTTCACCGTCCCCAATACGGCAAAAGCCAGGGCCAGAAGCACCCATAGCCTGATACGATGTTTTTTGCTAAACTCCATTTTCCCTCTCCTTTTTTTGAAGATTTCTGTGAAAAATCCATTAACTGAAGATATCCTCCAGCTCCTCTCTTGTTAAATGATCCAGAAATACCTCCTTTGCCTGTATGACTGCATCCGAAAGGTTCTTCTTTTTCTTCTGCAGCTGATAGATTTTTTCCTCGATAGTGCCGCGTGTCAAAATCTTGATTACATGCACGGTGCTGGTCTGGCCGATGCGGTAGACACGGTCCGTAGCCTGGTCTTCCACTGCAGGATTCCACCACGGGTCATAGTGAATGACCGTGTCGGCTCCGGTCAGATTCAATCCGGTGCCGCCGGCTTTCAGCGAGATCAGGAACACCTGTTTTTCCCCCTCATTAAAGCGTTTGACATAATCCATACGTGTATCCACCGGAGTAGAACCATCCAGGCTGAAATATCCGTATCCGTACTTTTTCAATTCTTCCTCAATAATTTGCAGCATGGATGTAAACTGGGAAAACACCAAGATTCTGTGCCCGTTTGCCAGCGCATCATCCAACACCTGTAACAGCAGCTCCAGCTTTCCGCTGCCCCCCTCGTAATTTTGCAGGAAGGTGGACGGATGACAGCATATCTGACGCAGCCTTGTGAGCGCTGCCAATATCTTGAGTCTGGAGCGCTCAATGCCGACCGCTTCGATTTCACCCACGAGATCCCGGCGAATGTCCGCCATGTAGGAAACATAGACCTTGCGCTGTTCATCGGTCATATCCGTCAGCAGCTTTTCCTCAATCTTATCCGGCAGATCCTTCAATACATCCTTCTTCATACGTCTGAGGATGAACGGGCGAATTCTGCGGTTTAAGTGCTCTAAAGCAACCGTATCCTCTTCCTTTGTGATTTTCTTCTCAAAACGGTTGACAAACTTGGAGTGACTCATCAAATAATTCGGCATGATAAAGTCAAAAATGGACCAAAGCTCCGAAAGTGAATTCTCTATCGGTGTACCGGTAAGGGCAAATCTCCGGTTCGCCTTCAAAAGCTTTACCGACTGGGCATTCAGAGAGGCTGCATTTTTGATGAACTGTGCTTCATCAATAAATACCGCCTGAAACGTAAGCTTTACATAATGGCTGATGTCCCGCCTCATCAGCGGATAGGATGTAATCATGACATCGGTATCCTCCGCCGCCCGGATTGTATTCTGACGCTCCTGCGGCGTACCCGAGCATACCACGGCACGAACCTTCGGGGCAAAATTTGCAAACTCATCCAGCCAGTTGTACACCAGTGAAGTCGGGCATACAATCAGATATTTGCCCCCATGCTCCCGCAGCTCCGAAGTGATGTAACAGATTGCCTGCAGCGTCTTACCGAGACCCATGTCATCCGCCAGAATACCTCCAAGGCTGTTGGCCGAGAGCATCTTGAGCCACCGGAAACCTACCACCTGGTACGGTCTCAAGTCTGCGGTAATCTCCTCTGGCAGCTTTGCCTCCTTCTTTTCCGGAGACAATATCTGCTCAATCAGCTTTTGAAAATCTTCATTCTTTTCAACAATGATGTGGTCGCCCTTGAGCACATCATCCAGATAAAAGGCGCTGCTCTTGGAAAGCCTGAGCGCATGCCCGTCCAGATTCTTTGACGACACATTCAGGTTATCAAGAATTTCGGCAATATTTCGGATATCATCGTTCTCCAGATTCAGAAAGCTTCCGTCCTTCAGGCGGTAATATTTCTTTTTTAGCTGGAAGGAGCGGAATAAGGAGTGCAGTTCTTCCTTCGGGATATCCTCATAATCCAAATCCATCTCCAGCAGGTCAATATCGCTGCTGACACGCAGACCGATGCGGAAGCTTCCGCCCGAACGTATACCGATTTTGCGGAAATCCTCGGAATAATATAAGGTGCACTGCTGTGCGAGCTGCTCCACTCCCGTCTGTAAGAACTGGTACATGCTGTTTTCATCCTTCAGCAGATAAAAACTGGAATGAGGCTCAAATCCCATGTTTTCCAAAAGGTGCATCACTTCCTCCTCACGCTCTTTCTGCCGGACAATAATGTAATTTTTGACATGCGGCTCCTCAAAACAGCCAAACTCATATTCCCCGTAGCAAAAATGCAGGTCCGCCTTGATTGCCTCATTGTAGCGGTCAAAATAGATGCTGCAGGAAAGCGGAAGCTCCAGATAACGCTCCTTTAACTCCTCCGGCACCTGAATATAAATGGTATCATGCAGCCGCGGAAGTATCTCCTCTAAAAAGCGCTGCCGGTTTTCTCCCCGGAAGACTAAAGGCTTCTTGTCACCCCCGAGCGCATTGTAGAACGGGACATAATTGCGCAGGAAACGTCTGTCCGGCTGATAGACCGTGCCGCGGTAAAACAGCAATTCCCCATTGTCCATCAGCGGTATAATCGGCTCCCTCTGTTCATAGTCAAGCATGATGGCATCTTCAAAAAGATCCAGATCATAACGAATCTCAGGGTTTCCCTTTTTATAATGCACGTTCTCGTAAGGATGGTTGTACAGATTTAAGGTAAAACTGTTATTTTTCAGTACGCCTAGAAGCCGAAGCAGCATGCCCTTTGTCAGCATCAGCTGTTCCTTGTTAAACAATCTGGCAGAAGCTCCGTTTTCCGTGGACAGATTTTGAATTTCAATGATTTCAAGAAGAAAATCAAGTAATTTCATGGATTCCTTGTCAAATTCACTCTCACCCGCAAGGAACTTAAACTCTTTGCCGAGAATAACATTTTCACCGTCGAGATAGTTTGTCAGAAACCGTTTTAGCGACTGTACCTTATACATTCTCTTGCTGCCAGCATGGACGGACAAAACCGCCCGGTCATCGGCCGAGCGAAGCATTGACGGCAGCGTGATGGAAGGCTGGATATGAAACACCTCGCCGGTGCTTTTGAGCTCCTCCTGATTGCAAAAATATTCCAGTATCTGATAAGCCCGCTTTTCCTCCGGATTCTGCGGTGCCTCCATGGTCGATTTTTCCTGATATTTCAGCAGAAAAAGAAGGGCAGCCACAACATGCTTGCAGGCCCCCTTCTCCTTTACATGGGCAGGGCAATTACATGCATGCTCAAAGGAACCGTCCTCCGCCTCGGAAATCGAGACAAAATAGTCATAGCTTCCTTTGACATTCATCCGATACTGGTGATTCTGTTTCGAGTATGTGACGTTATGCACACGTCCTGCCTTAAAATATTGCAGGCCGCGCGAATAGACCATATCACTGGACGCAAGATTGCGAATCCCTGTACGAGATAAATTTAACATGCAGTATAACCCTCCTAAAAAAATCCTTATTAAGGTATTCTACCACATTTTAAAATAATTGTGTACTCTTTTTTTATTCCCCGCAGATTTCTTCCGCGCGCTTCAATGCCGCATCAATATTGGCACAGAAATTCTCTTTTCCCGCCACTGTAATGAACCCATTCTTCTGTATAACAGCATACGGCTGCTCAAGAGTATGGGAAAATACCATCGTGACTCCATTCTCCTTAAGCTCACGAAAAACATCTGCGAGTGTATTCATAGCTGTGGTATCCAGTGCCGGGATGCTTCTCATACGCAGCACCACTACCTTCGTGTCCGGGGTTACCTGGTTCTTTAAGGCGATCAGCTTGTCCGCTGCGCCAAAGAAAAGAGGTCCGCTGATTTCGTATACCAGCGTGTGCTTTGGCACATTTTTCAGATTCGTTGCTTCCGGGTCATTTTCCTCATCAATTTCTTCAATGTATTTCCAGCTTCTTACCTCGGTCACATCTGCCATACGCTTCATAAATAAAGCACAGGCAAGCACCATGCCGACCTCAATTGCCAGCACAAGATCAAATGCAAAGGTCAGAATGCAGGATGCCAGAAGAACCAATACATCACTCTTCGGTGCCTTGCGGTATGCAAGGAATGCCTTTAC
>CAMALD010000065.1 GCA_945836355.1 uncultured Lachnospiraceae bacterium
TCAGAGAAAGCACTCTGGGTTCTGCCGTATACAATCTGAAGGAACAGCTCTCTCATAGCGGTATTGATTGCATCACACACAAGGTCGGTATTGAGTGCCTCGAGCACTGTAAGACCCGGAAGAATTTCTGCTGCCATAGCAGCGGAGTGAGTCATACCGGAACATCCGATAGTCTCAACAAGAGCCTCCTGAATGATACCTTCCTTAACATTGAGGGTCAGCTTGCAGGCACCCTGCTGCGGCGCACACCAGCCCACACCGTGAGTAAGACCGGAAATATCCTTCACTTCTTTAGACTGTACCCATTTTGCCTCTTCCGGAATCGGCGCAGCGCCATGATGAACACCCTGCGCTACCGTACACATGTTTTCTACTTCGCGTGAATAAATCATGTTGAAACTCCTTTCAATCTTACCTTATTTGCAGACGCACTTCTCCTTAGCAAAATGCGACCGCGTTCATCATATTTTCTCATATAATTCCAAATTAGTCAACCAGTTATTTTACTTCAACTACCCAGCCTCTTGTATCTTCAATCTGACCGCGCTGTAAACCGGACACCGTGTCATACAGCTTCTGGCTGAGCTCGCCGATGCCGCCGTCCTGCACCTGAAGTACATGATCCTGGAAACGGAGATGGCTGACCGGGGAGATAACTGCTGCGGTACCGGTACCGAATACCTCTTCCATTGTGCCGTTCTTTGCAGCCTCATAAAGCTCATCTACGGATACTCTTCTCTCCTCCACCGGAATGCCCCACTCCTTACAGAGAGCGATAACAGAATTTCTGGTGATACCCGGAAGGATACTTCCGTTGAGCATCGGCGTGATAACCGTGCCGTTAATCTTGAAGAAGATATTCATGGCGCCGACTTCCTCAATGTACTTTCTCTCCACACCGTCAAGCCAGAGCACCTGGGAATAGCCCTCCTCATGTGCCTTTAACTGTGCAGCCATGGATGCGACATAGTTTCCGCCGGTCTTTGCCTCACCGATACCGCCGCGGATTGCGCGTACATAATCATCCTCAATCCAGATTTTAACCGGGTCAAGACCTTCCGGATAGTACGGACCTACCGGCGAGAGAATAATGATAAACTGATATGTATCCGAAGGACGAACACCGAGGAACGGGTCGGTTGCGATAATGAACGGACGAATGTACAAGGAGGTGTCCGGTTTAGTCGGAATCCAGGCGGCATCTACCTTTACAAGAGCCTTCACCGCGTCTACAAAATCCTCCTCCGGAATCTGCGGGATGCAGAGTCTCTTATTGGTATTATTCGTGCGTTTAGCGTTCATGTCCGGACGGAACAGCAATACTCTTCCGTCTGCTGCCTTGTATGCTTTCAAACCCTCAAACATTTCCTGTCCGTAATGGAACACCATCGCCGACGGCTCAAGTACAACCGGCTGATACGGTACGATTCTCGCGTCATGCCAGCCCTTACCTGTCTCATAGTTCATGATGAACATATGGTCAGTAAAGATGGTACCGAACTTCAATGGGTCGTCCGCTGCCGGAAGCGGCTTCGGATTTGTTGTCTTCTCGATTCTGATATTTAACATAGCACATCCTTCTTTCTGTAAGTGTTTTTTGGACTACCTATATATTAGTATTCCCGCCCGCATTTTTCAAGTGAATTTTTTCTTTTCATTCATTTTCCGGATGAATTTCTTTTCACACTTACGGAAACACTGATCATATCAGCGTTTACCTATATATTTCCACAAACTATCTTGCATTTTATTTTCCAATCTGATATATTCATAGTACAGTCGCTCCATGACTGTTGTTTTACATTTCAAGAATCTAGGAGGTTTTCATGAGCGAGCAATATAATCCGGAAGAAGAAAACGACACCGTTACCCTGACCCTCGAGGATGATACCGAGCTGGTCTGCGACGTGATTACAGTATTCCCTTGTCAGGGCAAGCAGTATATCGCCCTGCTTCCGCAGGATTCCGGCGAGGATGCTGAGGTTTTCCTTTATGAGTTCATTCAGAAGGAAGGCGAGGATATTGAGCTGGTCAATATTGAGAGCGACGAAGAGTTCGAAGCTGTATCCGATGCGTTCGATGAGTGGCTTGATTCTGCTGAGTTTGACGATATGTTCGGTGACGACGAAGAGTAATTCTTTTCTTTTGTTTTTCCTTTCATACCTTAATGGTACAAAAAAAGAGGATATGCATCCTCTTTTTTTGTACCATTATCCCTCGTTTTTCATCGCCTCGATTGCACTGATTTTGGTAGCGCGTCTTGCAGGCAGGTAGCCCGAAAACACACCGACCAGCACTGCCACCAAAAGAGCCATAAAAGGAAGCCAGAACGGAATCATACAGTAGGCCGCTCCCGCCTGCGCACTGCCGCCGGTCAGTGACATCAGCGAGCCCAAAAATTCTCCGCCGTATTTGTTCAGCAGATGCGCCAGCAGGTAACTCAGCCCCACGCCAAGCACCCCGCCGATAAAGCCGATGATTCCTGCCTCAAACAAAAACAGCTTCTTGATATCACGGATATAACATCCAAGTACCTTCATAATACCGATTTCTTTGGTTCGCTCATAGATTGACATAATCATTGTATTGGCAATATTGATTGCCGCTACCACAAAGGAGACTGCTCCGATTGCCAGAAACACCTTTTCCAGCATGGCTGAGGTGTCCAGCATCGGCTGTATGTACTGCATATCGCTCTCTGTGCGATACCCCAGCTTTTCAATCTCCTCCTGCACCCAGGTAACGTTCTTCATGCTGTCCACATTGATCTGAATACAGTTGTAGTTCTCCAATGCCTGCAATGCCTTTTTGCGGTTTGCCGCACTGAGCGTGTAGGCATATTCCTTGTACAGCTTTTTGTAGAAATCCATATCCATATAACAGTAATAGCCATACATCCAGTTATCACACTGCGCAATCTTTCCGTACTGTTTGATTACATAGTTAAACTGTTTTTTACCGGAGGTTTCACCGGACTCATAATAGTCGTCAAACGAAAATGATATCCGATCCTTGGCAAGATCAATCTCCTTCGTCTTATACGTACGACCCTGATTATAGCCAAAATTGTTGAGCGCCTCAAAACCGTAAACAATGACCTCATTATTCTCCGGTGTCGGATATTGTCCTGTCTCAAGCTCCGGGAAGCCAAAATCCGCCCAAGTGGAACAATCCATAATCTTCATCTGCGACCAGCTCGTATATTTTCCTGTTTTCAACTGTATGCTTTTTTCAATCACCGGTGAAACCGCGCGCACATGCTTAATATCTTTTATCTGCTTTACCAGACCATCGTCCAGCTTCTGCGAATACTCATGGTATTCTCCGCTTTCATCAGGTGCCCAGGAATTGGTGTAGATGGAAATTATTGTCATACTCCCGTTTTCCATAATCTGCTGCTCAAAGTTATAATTCAGCCCCTGTCCTATTGCCACCATGAGCATGATGGATATCGTACCAATGACTACACCAATGACGGTCAACGCGGTTCTCGCCTTGCGGCGTCCGAGATTGCGCAGACCCATTTTGATCAAGTCACTAATTCTCATACGAATCAAATCCTTTTTTTATTCTCTTCCTGCCGAGCAGAATACCAAGCACAATACCAACCGCAAGAGCCGCACCGATGGTTCCCGCCACAAACGGAACACTTGAAAGCATCGGATCCTTAGTTCCTGTCTCCGTCGAGACCTCACCCGTGAATCCATTATCTAAATATCCGTCCCCGGCATATGTGCCATCATCGATAAAGTAATCCGTTTCTGCACCTGAATCCCCCGTAAAGTCTTCTACCGGAGCTTCCATGCCGTCATCATACCCGGCATCTCCCTCCTGCACAGCTCCGTCCTCTGCGGTATCTCCTGTTATTTCCTCCGTCATATCCTCGCTGATTTCCGCTCCGATACCGGCCTGAATCATCAAATCCTCATTTTCCTGCATACTGGTCTCCCCTCCTTACACTAGTCTTCTTCCTCAGAACTGTGCTTTTTCTTATACACAGCAATCACGATTCCCCGGGTCACTAAGGTTCCAAGGACAAGCGCTCCCACCAGACTAAGAACATATGCCCACACCGGCATCAATGCAGCCTTTGGCGTATCAATATCATCACTATAGGTCGGAAAGTCATCGCCGCCCGGCATCGGCTCATTCCAGTTATAATTTGGCTCGCCCTGCACATAGACCTCCGGCATGTCAAATTCCTTCGTCACCTCATCCCCGTTGCTGTCTTCAAAGTGAACAATCAGCTTTCCGCTCGCCATTCCCTCCATAATCGGAAGAATGGAAATCTCCTGATAATTGCTGTAGCCTGCGGCTACCGAGCCGATAATTGCCGAGGTACCGGTCTCAAACTGGAAATAATCGCTCTCCATCGTGATGTATACATTGTTCAGGGTGGACTTACCCATATTGTAGAAGTCAAACATCAGGGAAGTCGACTGATTCACCGTCGGCGTATCCCAGTCATAGCCCACCGACAGATTCTGGAGTGCCGGACGGGTATTCTCGATTGCCTGCAGCTTAATCGGCAGCTCCTCGGTAACACCGCCGGTCTGCAAATCCGCCTGGGACATATCGTCGTATTCATATGCAACCTTGATGCATAAATCATAGACACCGGTCGCCGTATCGGATTTTACCTTCAGATTAATCGTGCGCTCCACACTTTCCCCCGGCTCAATCGAAGCGATATAAAAGCTGTTGCTTCCCTGGGTGGCGGAAAAAATGTCCTGTGCCTGAAGCACGGTTACCGTCATATTTTTCGCCGCTTTAGAGGTATGCGTATTTTGAAGCTTGAATGTAAAATCAAAGGTGGTGCCTGCGCGCAGTTCATCGCTGCTGCAGGAATACTCCTCCACGATCAGCTTCGGCCGGCTTGAGGTCGCTGTGCTCTGGTTTTTCACGTCAAGAATGTACATGGAGGTCTGCTCCGTCTGTACATCACCGTTTCCGTCCTGATAGCTGAATTCAAGCGACAGGGTATTAAAGCCTTCAGCAATATTTTCGCCCACCTTAAAGGTCATGGATACCTTTTTGGACTCACCTGCCGCAATGGTTCCCACCTTGGTATATACCTCGGAGGATATCGGCTCGAAGCCGTTACCGCTTAAGTTCGTGCCTGCAAATTTCATGTCGGTTATTTCCTTGGTACCGTTATTGGTGACCAGGAAGCTCACCGTGACCTTTTCTCCTACCAGTGGCACTGCCGGGCTCTGACTGATATTGCTGATGGCAATGCTGTTCTTAATCTGCTCTTTCGTCACCTGCTTAACATTCAGAACATAAACAGTAGTTTCTTCCTTTCGGGAAGCACCGTCCGCATCCGTATAGGCAACAGCAATATGAAGCTCATTCATCCCCTCCGAAATACCGTTGCCAAGGCGGAAGTACAAGGACACCTCACTCGACTCTCCCGGTGCGAGCATGCCGACCTTGTATTTTGCGTCCGCAGTAAGCGGCTCAAACCCGTTGTTGGAAAGTCCCTCGGCGTAAATCACCAGATTGCTGATATCATTATTTCCGTTATTGGTCACCACAAAGCTCACGCTCATGGTCTCCCCGGCAACCGGTGCCTCCGGATACTGGGTAATCTGGCTGATTACCATGTCGTTCTTTACCTCCGGCTGTTTCTCCGGCGCTGCTATGGTCAGGTAAGTCTTGACCGCAGCGGTCTGCACAATGCCCTTGCTGTTCTCATAATTTATCTCGGCATTGATTTCATGGATTCCCTCGGAGGCAGACTTGGTAACCGAAAGAGGGAGAGAAACCGTCTTTTTCTCACCCGGCTTTATATCAGACACCTGGATTTCATTTTCAACATATCCCGGCAGAATTCCTGCCGCTGCTCCGATTCCGCCATTCTCCGGAATCGTCACGGTAACATTCTTCGCCGTCTGTGCACCGATGTTTTCAATGGTCACTTCGATTACACATCTGCTGTCCGTCTTGATTTCGCTCTCAAGCCTTTCCGCCTGTACCGTCAGCTTAGCTTCCTTTTTCTCCACTTCAGCCGCTTTTATAATATTAATATACTGTGACACACTGGAGGTATAGCTCTCGCCTTCCGCATTCTTATATGTATAAACCATAGTGATGGTCTTCAGACCTGCCTCAGCGGTAGGAAGCACCCGGAGCGAAAGCTTGTGATGCTTGCTCTCATGCGCTCCGATATCTCCAAGCTTCATATTCGGTGTGGAATAGTTCGGCACAATACCGCTATCCCCAAAATCCACGGACAAAAATGCGTTGACAGCCGAGATATCACCCATGTTCTGCGTATCAAAGCTCAAATCAAATATGCCGTCGATGACTGCCTCCTTCTGCTCGTAGGTCATATTGCTGACCGTCATCTGAGCCGGAGCCTTTTCGCCGATGACACGCAGCTTAAACGGAACCGTCGCCCCAGAAATCGGGATAACCTCGCCGTATGAATCCCATGTCATAGCAGAAAACTGCAGCTTGATTGCCGCATCGTAGGTACCGATTTTCGCCGTATCCCTGATGGTCAGATCAAACTCCACATACGTCTGGTTATCCACTCCCTGAATCGGATACTCAGGCAGTATCTTAAGACCATTGTTCTTCTTATCACCCTTTGTCAGCTTACCCTCCGCATTATCAAAAAGGTTGTTCGCGGATTCCACGGTCACAAACACATCCGATGCAAAGGTCAGCGCATTGGTCGTAAGCTGAACCGGCACCTGAAAATGTAATGTACCTCCCGCAACCACCGGATAAATGGACTGTGCCCCCGGTGTCATAATAACATAATCCCCCGTACTCTCCGCTTTTGCGGTCACACTGCCGCCTATTCCGGCCAATACCATCGCACATGTCAAAAGCACGGCAAATATTTTTCTTGTTTTCATTTCTGACTAATCCTCCTTTTCCGGTGATTCCGGCAATTTTTCCGGCTCACTTTCCTTTCCCGGCAATTCCTGCTTTTGTGTATCTGTGGTGACATCCTCCTGCTCACCCGGTGCATCGTCCGCTTCCTCGGCTATATTCTCCGGTGCCTTACTGCTGTCTTCTGCCGGAAATTCATCCAGCGGATGCTCCACCAGCTCAATGCTCTGGATTTTGC
>CAMALD010000066.1 GCA_945836355.1 uncultured Lachnospiraceae bacterium
ACTCACAAATTGACATAAGTACACGGAGCACGTATAATAGACATATAAAAATGACTACAGGCGGGAATTGCCGGCGGCGGTGCATACTGCTGTCTGCATACGGTCTGTGGGATGAAGGATTGTGAGGGAATATGAAAAAACTGATATCATGGAATGTAAATGGCCTGCGTGCCTGTATGGACAAGGGCTTTGCTGATTTTTTTAAGCAGGCGGATGCGGATGTATTCTGTCTGCAGGAGATTAAGCTTTCGCCGGGACAGCTTGACTGGGTGCCGGAGGGATATTTCGCATATTGGAATTATGCAGAAAAGAAAGGGTACTCCGGTACCGCGTTGTTTGCAAAGGAGAAGCCGCTGTCGGTGACCTGCGGCGTCGGGGTGGACGAGCATGACCACGAGGGACGCGTGATTGCAGCAGAATTTGCGGAGTATTATGTGGTTACGGTGTATACGCCGAACTCCCAGCGCGAGCTGACACGCCTTGCTTACCGCATGCAGTGGGAGGACGATTTCAGGGCTTATCTGCAGAAGCTCAGAGAGAATAAGCCGGTGATTGTCTGCGGCGATATGAATGTGGCACATCAGGAGATTGACCTGAAAAATCCGAAAAGCAATCACAGAAACGCGGGCTTTACCGATGAGGAACGCGAGAAGATGACGGACTTGCTCGCGTCCGGCTTCATTGATACCTTCCGGTACTTTTACCCGGATGTAAAGGACCGTTATTCCTGGTGGTCCTATATGTTCCATGCAAGAGAGAAGAATACGGGCTGGCGTATCGACTATTTCCTGGCCTCCGATGAGCTGAAGGAACGGCTGCAGTCGGCAGAGATTCATGACCGGGTCATGGGCTCTGACCATTGCCCGGTAGAGCTGGTTATTTCATAGGAAAGGACTGGTGGCGGAAATGATATACACGGTAACCTTTAATCCATCGCTGGATTACAATGTAACCATGAGTGAGCTGAAATCAGGTCTGGTCAACCGCACGGAAAAGGAGCTGATGCTGCCCGGCGGCAAGGGGATTAATGCGTCCATTGTGCTGCACAATCTGGGGGTGGAGACGACAGCCCTCGGTGTCGTGGCAGGCTTTACCGGACAGGAGATTGTGCGGCTGGTAAAGGAGCGCGGCGTAAAGACGGATTTTGTGTACGCTTCGGAGGGCTTCTCGCGCATCAATGTGAAGCTGCATCATGGCAGCGAGACGGAGGTCAACGGCAGGGGACCGAGGGTTGGCAGGGAAGAGCTGGCATCCCTTTACTGGCGTTTTGACCAAATGGAAGAGGGGGATGTGCTGGTGCTCTCCGGAAGTGTGCCGGTGGGATTTTCCGAGTCGGTGTATATGGATATCGTCAGGTATCTGGAGGGCAGGGGCATCCGCATAGTGGTGGATGCAACGAAGGGACTGCTCGCGAATGTGCTGCCGTACCATCCGTTTCTGATTAAGCCGAACCATCATGAGCTCGGCGAGATTTTTGGCGTAACTGTGTCATCGAAGGAGGATGTGGTGTGCTATGCAAAGAAGCTGCACGAACAGGGGGCAGGCAATGTGCTTGTGTCGATGGCAGCGGATGGCGCTGTGCTGGTGACTGAGGCAGGAGATGTGCTCTGTGCGTCCGCGCCGCAGGGAAGAGTCGTCAATTCGGTCGGCTCGGGCGATGCGATGGTGGCAGGATTTCTGGCAGGCTACGCGCTAGCCGGCGACTGCGATTATGCCTTAAGGCTTGGCGTGGCGGCGGGCAGCGCCAGTGCGTTTGAGGCTGATTTTGCAGCGGGGGACTGCATCCGACAGCTTGCTGAGCGGATACATGTGCAAAAGCTGTAACCCTTGAGTTTTCGCATTTTGTACTCGTGTTTTCCTCTGCTACGCGCCAATTGTATGGGAGAATTAAAAAAGAGCAAAAATTCCGCGGAGCCGAGAAAAAATAGTTTCTTTTTCGGACAAGTTGTAGTATACTAGTCCCAGCAGTATGCGTAAAAGGCTTATCAGAGACAAATAATGATTTGCGGATGGTTTTTTACAATCATAATAAGGAGGACATTTTCATGTTAGTTTCAGCAAAAGAAATGCTTGAGAAAGCAAAGGCTGGCAAGTATGCAGTAGGTCAGTTCAATATCAACAATCTGGAGTGGACAAAGGCTGCTCTTCTTACCGCACAGGAGTGCAATTCCCCGATCATCCTTGGTGTATCAGAGGGTGCAGGTAAGTATATGACCGGTTTCAAGACCGTAGCTGCTATGGTTAAGGCTATGATTGAGGAGCTTGGCATCACCGTTCCGGTAGCACTTCACCTGGATCACGGCACCTATGAAGGCTGCTATAAGTGTATCGAGGCAGGTTTCTCTTCCATCATGTTTGATGGTTCCCACTATCCGATTGACGAGAACGTTGCGAAGACAAAGGAGCTCGTTGAGGTATGTGCGAAAAAGGGTATGTCCCTGGAGGCTGAGGTCGGTTCCATCGGTGGCGAGGAAGACGGCGTCATCGGTAAGGGTGAGTGCGCAGACCCGAACGAGTGCAAGCAGATTGCAGACCTCGGCGTAACAATGCTCGCTGCAGGTATCGGCAACATTCACGGAAAGTATCCGGAGAACTGGGAGGGCTTAAGCTTTGAGACTCTTGATGCCATCCAGAAGCTGACCGGCGATATGCCGCTCGTATTACACGGCGGTACCGGTATCCCGGAGGATATGATTAAGAAGGCAATTTCTCTCGGCGTAGCAAAGATTAACGTGAATACCGAGTGCCAGCTCTCCTTCGCAGATGCTACCAGAAAGTACATCGAGGCAGGCAAGGATCTTTCCGGCAAGGGCTTCGACCCACGTAAGCTTTTAGCTCCTGGTACTGAAGCAATCAAGGCAACCATCAAGGAGAAGATGGAGCTGTTCGGTTCGGTGGGCAAGGCGTGAGAAGCAGTTTGCATTTCTGCCGCGTGGAGCAAATAATCGTATAGAGTAGAAAAGGATAGGAACGTCACAGAGCAGGCGGGTGTTCGGCTGCTTTGCGGCGTTTCTTTGTTGTCGTGTAGGATACTGTGTTTCCTATACGACAAACTCTCAGGGGGATGCGCCCCTGTTTTTTTCGCCTTACCCCAGCAGCTTTTGCAGCTGCTCCCAAATCCAGAAGCGTGGCTTCTGGATTTTTTGCGATTTTGTTTTGGGTTGCGTGTCAAAGAGCGGTGTTGTCTGACAAGGGGCAGCCTGCAGGGGAGCGTCGGGGAAAATCAGGGCATATTCCTCCGGGGTGAGCAGCTCTCTCAGCTGCTCGCGCGATTCTTCCGGAACGGTGCAGGTGGTGATATCCACAAAACAGAGCTGTGGGAAGACCAGACACCACCAGTTCTTTCCGGAGGCGCTGCCAAGGCAGATGCGCAGTGCATCGTATTCGCCGGCAGGGAGGGTGAGGTCACCGTAGGTCTTGACCGGGAAATAGCTTTTTCCGAGCGTGGCGGTAGCGTGGTAGGAAAAACCGTGTTCGGTGAGCACGCTGTTGGCAAGCTCGGTCAGCTCGGTCAGATGCCCGGACAAAAAGCAGACGGCGTCCTGCTTGGTGCTCATCTCATCCAGATATGGATTCAGATATGTAATTACGGCATCCTTCACCAAAAGCTTGACCTGCTGGTCGACATCCGAATTGCTGTCGGCAATGACATGCAGGCGCAGGACCTCCCCGGCAATCTGCTCCTGTAGGGTGGATGCGGGAGCTTCTTCGACGATGGGCTTACAGCCGCACAAAAACAGCAGGACACCCAGCCAGAAAAAGAATACGCATACCAGCAGAACGAGCAGGCCGGTGAGCGCGCGGATGCTGCGGCTGTCAAGCGGTTTGTGTCGGAATTGTTTTTGTAATACGGATTTCATTGTGTGCCTCCTTCTATTGTTCTGAAAAAGAGTATAACCGGATATTTCCGGGTTAATCAAAGGCTTGCATAATATCGGAAATGAGTGTAGAATAATCAAAGAACCTATGGCAGATATAAATGCCGGGAATAAAATGGTATGGATTATAGTTGCGGCGCGGTGCGCGGCAGATGGAGAGGAATTATGAAAAAAACGGTAGCGGTATTGTTTGGCGGACGTTCCTCGGAGCACGAGGTGTCCTGTATGTCTGCACAGACGATTGTCGGAGCAATCGATCGTGAAAAATATGATGTGGTGCTGATTGGCATCACCAAGGAGGGGCGTTGGCTGTATGTTGACCAGGTGGGGCACATCGCGGATGGCTCCTGGAGAAAGAGCAAGCGCACAGCGGTGCTGTCACCGGATGCCGGGCAGAAGGGTGTGCTGGTGTGCGGCAAGGCGGAGCAGGGCGAGGAGGTAGCTGCGACACTGATCGGCATTGACGTCATTTTCCCTGCGCTGCACGGGCTGTACGGTGAGGACGGTACGGTGCAGGGGCTGTTTGAGCTGGCACAGATTCCTTATGTGGGCTGCGGCGTGCTGGCATCTGCGGTTGCGATGGATAAGGTATATACGAAGCAGATTGTCTCGCAGCTCGGCATCCGTCAGGCGGAATTTGTCCAGGTGCGGCGTCATGAGCTGGAGGATTCTACATGTGTAGTGAAAAAGGTAGAGGCAAAGCTGGCATATCCGGTGTTTATTAAGCCGTCCAATGCAGGCTCGTCCTGCGGTGTGTCGAAGGCGCACAACCGTGAGGAGCTGCTTGCCGGTCTGAAGCTGGCTGCGGAGCATGACCGCAAGATATTGGTGGAGGAGTGCATTTTTGGGCGCGAGCTGGAGTGTGCCGTGCTTGGAGGAGCATGCCCGGAGACTACAGGTGTAGGAGAAATCCTTGCGGCGGCAGAGTTCTATGATTATGATGCAAAATACAATAACGCGGAGTCGAAGACCGTGATTTCGCCTGTGCTTCCGGAAGGAAAGCGGGAGGAAATCCGTGCCGCGGCGGCAAGAATCTTTACGGCGGTGGATGGCTTCGGACTGTCAAGGGTCGATTTCTTCATGGAAGACGGCACAAATGATATTATTTTTAATGAGATTAATACGCTGCCGGGCTTTACGGCTATCAGCATGTACCCGATGCTCTGGGAGGAGCAGGGCGTTTCCAAGAAGGAGCTGGTGGAGCGGCTGATTGAGCTGGCGATGGAGCGCGGTACGCAGAAATAGAAAAAACGGAAAGGGGTGATTTGGAATGGGATGCCAACTGCCAATCGGCGTGTTTGATTCCGGCGTCGGCGGTCTGACGGTGGCAAAGGAAATCATGAGTCAGCTGCCCGGGGAGCGAATATTGTATTACGGGGATACCGCGCGGGTGCCGTATGGAAGCAAGTCGAAGGAGACCGTGACGGAATATTCCCGGCAAATCATCCGTTTTTTGATGTCGCAGGGTGTGAAGGTGATTGTGGTGGCGTGCAACACGGCTTCTGCACTTGCGGTGGATACCCTGCGCAGCGAGTTTGATGTGCCGATTCTGGATGTGGTGGAGCCGGGAGCGCGCGCCGCAGCGGCGGCGACCAAGAACGGACGCATCGGCATTCTCGGCACGGAGGGGACGATTCGCAGCGGTATGTACAATAAATGCCTGTACGATATCAATCCGGACCTCGGAGTCTACAGCCGTGCGTGCCCACTGTTTGTTCCGCTGGTAGAAGAGGGCTGGATATACGATAATATCACCCGGGAAGTGATAAAACGGTATTTAAGCGATTTGCAGGGCAAAGAGATTGATTCTCTGGTGCTCGGATGTACGCATTATCCGTTGCTGCGCAATCTGATTGATGATGTCGCTAAGGAAGTCATCGGAAGCAATGTGACGCTGGTCAATCCTGCGGTGGAGACGGCGAAGGAGCTGAAAACGCTGCTTGCGGAAAGGGATATGCTCAGCGACCATACCCATGTGCCGGAGCATACATTTTATGTCAGCGACGGCGCGGAGAAGTTCCGTTCCTTCGCAAACTCCATTTTGAGCTGCACGGTGATTGAGACCAAGGATGTGGCAGTGAAAACCTTTGAATAGAAATAGAGAGGATTTGTAACATGACAAAAGATGTGCTTATCACCATATCCGGGCTGCAATTTGAGGTGGATTCGGAAAATGTGCTTGAGATTGTCAGCCGGGGGGAATATTATTTCCGCAACGGAAAGCATTTTTTGATATATGAGGAAATTTCGGAGGAAGAACAGCAGGTGTCCAAATGTGTGCTGAAGGTTTCGGAGAATGTGGTGGAATTGACAAAGAAGGGCAGCACAAACGTACACTTACTGTTTGAGAAGAATAAGTCGAACATGACATATTACAATACTCCTTTCGGCGAATTGATTCTTGGCGTTGCAACACGAGATATTGACTTATTCGTTTCGGAGGATTCGCTTGACCTGAGATTGAACTATACTCTGGATATGAATTATCAGCATGTATCGGAGTGTGAGCTGACGGTGAAAACAGAAAATATTGTGTAGAGCTTGTGCTTTCATCGGGAATTAAAAATAGAAAACAGACCTCTGCGAGCTTAAGCTGCTTTAGGGAGGTCTGTTTTTGTGTCCTTTGGTATTATGAAGTTATGCCTTTGCTTTTTTCTGCTTGGTATCCGAGGTATTGTCATCAACCTTCTTTTGCAGCTTTGCGCGTGTACGCTTAAGCCAGCTCTGCTTTACAGGCTTCTGGTCGAGGCCGCCGCGCAGGCCTTTGACATCGATGATGTAGATGCCGTTCATAATGGCTTTGACCTCTTTCTTAATCGGAATGAGGTCAAAAATCTTTTCGTCACACATCAGGTTGGTGACCTTTGGACCGATTTTGGCCTTTACCACCGGAACCTTGGCACCCCGCAGGGCTTTTGGTGTCTGATCGAGGACAATTTGAGGAAAACCGGCTTCCTTGAGCTTCAATCGTTTCTTGTCAATGACAAGAATGGAGTATGTCTGTGCGTTGGCACGAATCTGTTCCTGGGAAGCCTGGGATTTCTTTTGCAGTTTATTTGCGTAAATCGCAAGAGCGATAAATGCTACGATCAAAACGGCAAGAACAATAAGAAAAATCTTTGCCCATAATGGCATAATAATCCCCTCCTTGATTTTATTACTATCAAGAATTGTACCATATATTTAGAAAAAAGCAACAG
>CAMALD010000067.1 GCA_945836355.1 uncultured Lachnospiraceae bacterium
TATTTAGAAAAACGCAACACTTTTTCACTTGAGTTTTCCTTGCATTTTGTAATCGGGTTTGTTATCATGAAAATAAGTCTGAATATGATCGGATGCGAATGAAAATGGCATGCGAATGCAGCAGGAGGTAAAGTGTGAGCGAGAATAACAGAGTGTATGCAATTCATATGGGGAAGGCGAAATGTGCCGTTGATCTTGGGGACGGTTCGGAGCGCGGTGAGTATGTTTCGCAGGATTATATTTTAAATACACTTGGCAGACCGCATCGGTCGATTAGTCTGATGTACTGCTATTATCCGTTGGATGAGGGGTGGCCGGGACGCGCGAGCGTGGTGCATGCGAGACCGGATGTATCCTTTGCGTGGGATTATCCGTATGACGATTATTTTACATACAAGGGCGGTCTGAATGGCAGCACGGAGGGGGAGCCGTTCAACTATATGCGCGATGTGCGCCGCCACGGGCAGGATGTCACGCTGACGCTGACGGTGGATCCCCATGTATCCGATGAGCATATTATTGCGATTGCTAAGGATTTAAAGCCGTTCGGACGCATGATGCTGCGTGTAAACCACGAGTGTACCGGCGACTGGTTCAATTTTACCAAGCGCAGTACTTATAAGGAGATTGCAGATTTTTATTGCCGGTTCTGCAGGATTATAAAGGAATATGCGCCGAATGTACAGATGATATTGTGCACCGGCGGCGTGGATGAGGGCACAGAGGAAATTGAGAAGGAGGAGCTGTTTGCGCAGGCTGTCAGGGATACGGACATGTGGTCGATAGACCGCTATTTTTCGCTGCACTGGGGCTGGCCGTATGATATCGCAAAGAAGGGCGGCACATCGCATAACCGTTATGATATCGGGGAAGTATTTGAATATACCAAACGCACCTATGAGCGCTTTAAGCAGCTTAACAGCGGTGTGTCCAAGCCGATGATGATGAGTGAGATGAATGCAGACGGAGATGTGGTCGGACCGTACGAACAGGCGGCAATGGTGAAGGAGTTCTGCGACATTATCAAGAATGAAAACGCGACCTGGTTTACGAATTTCTCGATGTATCAGTTCCGCGACCGCGGAAGACTCGGGCTTGAGATTGAAGACCCGAACAATGAGAATGTCGGCATTGCACAGCCGCTTATGAAGACCTATAAAGAAATCATCCACGACGATTATTTCAGCCCGGAGATGACCTTGGGGGATGAGGTGACGCTGCCGGCAGTGCTGCGCTGGGGCGGTGCAGAGGATGCGCAGGGTCTGGCGATTCAGGTTCATTTTGAGGGAAATCCGCATTTCTGTGAGCTGTACTTTGAGGATGCTTCCAATCTTATGATTGAAATTAACGGCAGATGGTTTTACAAATCACCAAAGGTGCAGTTTGTCGATCTGATGCCTGCATTTTTTGAAAAGCCAATTGACGGAGCCTGCGATATGACAATCAAATTGTTTGCTCCGCCGGCAAGCGGAGAAAATGATCTGAGTGTGGAGGATGGTCTGATGAATGTTTATTCGACCATTGAAAAACTGCCGGAGCTTCGCGTGGAGTACGGGCCGGTGGAGGAGGCAAAGCGCTCGCCTCATTAGTGCAGTGCGCATATAATGGTGTTGGGGTCAAAAGGTATTTTGACCCTTGTATCATATAATGACAGGACAAATTTGGTTTGGGCATTTTGGTAATGCCGACAGGAGACGAATATATGTGGATTGCAGAAAATTGGAAGGATTACGAGGTGCTTGACACCTCGGACGGGGAGAAGCTGGAACGCTGGGGGGAGTATCTTCTGGTGCGCCCGGACCCGCAGGTTATCTGGAAAACAAAGAAGGCTCAGGAGGGCTGGCGCAGGCCGAGCGCCCATTATCACCGCAGCAGTAAGGGCGGCGGTGAGTGGGAGTTTTTCAGTCTCCCGCAGAAATGGCAGATTGGTTATGGCGGGCTGAAATTCTGGCTGCAGCCGTTTTCCTTTAAGCACACCGGACTGTTTCCGGAGCAGGCGGTGAACTGGGACTGGTTTTCAGAGCTGATTCGTGAGGCAAAAAGACGTGACCCGCAAAGACAGATTAAGGTGCTGAATCTCTTTGCCTATACCGGCGGTGCCACGGTGGCAGCGGCGGCGGCAGGCGCAGCGGTGACGCATGTGGATGCTTCTAAGGGCATGGTGACCTGGGCTAAGGAGAATGCGGCGGCATCCGGCCTTGCGCAGGCGCCTATCCGCTATATCGTGGACGACTGCCAGAAGTTTGTGGAGCGGGAGATCCGCCGCGGAAATCGCTATGATGCGGTGATTATGGACCCGCCGTCCTACGGAAGGGGTCCCAAGGGAGAAATTTGGAAAATAGAGGATTCCATTTACGACTTTATTCACCTCACCACCGGTGTATTGACGCAGGAGCCGCTGTTTTTCCTGATTAATTCTTACACGACAGGTCTCCAGCCTGCGGTGCTGAGCTATATGATGAGTCTTGAGATGAAAAATTTCGGAGGCAGAATATGTGCGGATGAAATCGGGCTGCCGGTGAGCGGTAACGGTCTGGTGCTGCCGTGCGGAGCCTCGGGCAGATGGCAGGCGGAGTAGAGTATGGAAAAAAGGTCAAAAACGGTTACGATGCAGACGGCACTGCTGGGCGGAGTGGCGATTGTGCTTATGGTGGTGGTGTTGCTGATAGCGTTTCGGATGGTTCAGAGATTTCATGAGGATAACGAGGAAACTGATGACCAGCAGGAATACTATGAGCGTATCTGCTGGCAGGATAATGTGTTTCCACTGCTGGATGAGGCGTTTGAGAAGGGTGACTATGCACAAGTGAGCCGGATAAACCAGGAACACCGCGATGAGCCGGGGATGATGGCGTATTATCGCTGGGAGCATTATACCTTCATGCAGTACTATGACTTGTATGAGACGTTTATGCAGTACTGGGAAGATGCTAGGGAAGGCGACGGAAGATATCTGTATGGTGCGGTTGCTGCGGTGGAGCTGGCGGGATACTATACGGAGGAATGGTTTGACGAACAGAGCGCGAAAAGCGGCAACAGGCTGACCTACGGAAGCATGACCGAGCAGGAGCGCCGTGCCATCCGAGAGTATCGGCAGGCGGCTTTTGATATGCTTGCGGAAGTATTTGGCATGGATGAGTCTGATGTGCGTTTATGCGTGAAGCAGTCTTCGGATACTTATGGGATATCCTCACGCAGCTGTCAGGAATGGCTGGAAGCGAGAAGGGGGCAGTAGACGGAATGGAAGACGATTATTTTGACGCCGGACAGGCACAGAGGCATGCGCAGTCCCCGGACGGTATGCGGACGGGAAACGATATGCAGCCGGAGGAAGGCTCCGGACGTATCTCTGCCACGACGGTTCTGCTGATTCTGATTATCGTAGCTGCGATTGCCAATATCGGTGTGCTGATAGCGAGGGACAGATCCTACAGCATAGAAAGCTGGCTGCTTGAGCAGGATATGAAGCTGCATCAGGCAGAGTATGAAAGAGCGATTGATTCTTATCTGGATGAACAGGATTACATAGCCCTGCGCTCCTATGTATCGGCAAAGGATCTGGCATATACGGAGAGCTTTGCAGAGTATGGAAGAATTTTTGATGCGGCAAATGCGTATGTCAGACTTGTGGAGGGGATAACCATTCTTCAGGGAGATTATGCGGGTTATTTGACGGATTCGGAGGCGGTTGCGCGCGTCGCTTCGGGAATTTGTGATATCTACCAGGTGAAAAGCTGGTACGAAGCGGGCTATCTGGAAAATGCCGAGAGGACGGGGGAGGCAATTGACGGCATGATAGATCAGATAAATGCGCTGCTGGCGGGATGCTTCGGAATCAGTGAGGAAGAGTGCGGGACCTTTGAGACGATGGAGCAGCACCGGATTGAGATGTTTCTTGGAAAAAGGAGTGGCATATATGAATAAAAACAGACTCTTGACGGCGATTTTCATTATGCTGCTGATTGTACTTTTTTGCAATGTGGGAAAGCTTGCGGATGATTTGTTCTATCGCTCGGAGCGCAAATATGGAATCAGTGATTTTGATGCGCTGTTTATGGAGGGAGACTATATAGGAATCTACCGTCTGGCGGAAACCAACAAAGCAATGGAATATACACCGGAGTATGACACGGCAGATTATGTTGCTTTTGCAAAAATGTACAACAATCTATTGCTGGCAAACGGATACCTTGCGCTGGGGCGTACCGGGGAGGCGGAGCTTTTTTATGCGAGAGCGGATGAGTATCAAAACAGGCTTGCCCATTATGTGCCGGTCAAACGTGCACGCGGCTTGGAGGAAAAATATAGTCTTGTACAAAGTGCACAAAAAATCGAATAAAAATTAGTTAAAATTTGTTTTGCTATTATCAGGAAAAATAAGAGAAAGTTCTTGCATTCTGGGGCTTCTCAGTGTATAATAGCTACTGTTGTGACGTTGATAGCGTAGAAGCGTGAGGTTGCTGCCTGATATAAGGCAGGTTTTCCGTGGAGCGAATGTCAAGTTATATAAACTGGCGACAAGTCACTGTACAGATTAATATTCTGCGAATGCAGAGAACCGTGGACTCGGCTTTTTCGGGATGAAGCAAAGAGCACGTCGGGCAAACATGCTCTGATTTTCCGATTGCACGAAACACACGGGTGAGTGTACAGTCACCGCTTGTCGTACTGCAATTAAGTGCGAAAAGGAGGCGACTTTTTTTATGGCAAGTCAAGTAATGAGAATTACACTGAAGGCTTATGATCATCAGTTAATTGATGCATCTGCTGCAAAAATCATTGAAACTGTAAAGAAAAACGGATCTAAGGTGAGCGGACCGGTGCCGTTACCGACAAAGAAGGAAGTAGTTACCATCCTTCGTGCCGTACACAAGTACAAGGATTCCAGAGAGCAGTTTGAGCAGAGAACACACAAGAGACTGATCGATATCATTGCCCCGACTCAGAAGACTGTCGATGCTTTGTCCAGACTGGAAATGCCAGCAGGTGTGTACATTGACATCAAGATGAAGTAATTAAGGCTTCATCCGATTGCCGAAAGGCAGAACTTAAAATGTGAAAATCCTTAGGGTTTATATATAGGAAGTCACGAAAGTGATTTGTGTCGCGAGACACCCAAGTTCTTAATTTATTTAAGGCCAAGCTCCGGTATTAGACCATCTAGGATGATCGGTGAGGATGACCGAGCCGATCCGCTGTAGATTAAACAGGAGGTGCAAAAGTTATGAAGAAGGCTATTTTAGCTACGAAGGTCGGAATGACACAGATCTTCGGCGAGAACGGAGTACTTACTCCGGTAACCGTATTACAGGCTGGTCCTTGTGCAGTGACACAGGTTAAGACCGTAGAGACTGACGGTTACAACGCAGTTCAGGTTGGCTTTGGCGAGATCAGAGATGTTCTTGTGAATAAGCCGAGAAAGGGACACTTTGCAAAAGCAGGTGTTGCCAACAAGAGATTTCTTAAGGAGTTCAGGTTTGAGAACGCCGCAGAGTACACAGTAGGTCAGGAGATTAAGGCTGACATCTTCGCTGAGGGCGACAAGATTGATGCTACCGGTACTACAAAGGGTAAGGGCTTTCAGGGTGCCATCAAGCGCCACGGACTGTCCAGAGGACCGATGGGACATGGTTCCAAGTACCACAGACATGCAGGTTCCAACGGACCGGCTACCACTCCGGGTCGTGTATTCAAGGGTAAGCACATGCCGGGTCAGATGGGTCATGTGAAGGCTACCGTACAGAATCTTGAGATCGTTAAGATCGATGTTGAAAACAACCTCATCCTTGTCAAGGGTGCAGTACCGGGACCGAAGAAGGCTCTGGTTATGTTGAAAGAGACTGTAAAGAGCGCAAACTAAGAAGCTTAAGAAAGGAGGAACACGATAATGGCAAACGTTAAGGTTTATAATATGGAAGGCATGGAAGTTGGCTCATTAGAGCTTAACGACGCAGTCTTCGGTGTAGAAGTAAATGAGCATTTGATGCACATGGCAGTCGTTAGCCAGCTCGCTAACAAGCGTCAGGGTACGCAGAGTGCAAAGACCCGCGCAGAAGTTAGCGGCGGCGGAAGAAAGCCGTGGAAGCAGAAGGGAACCGGTCATGCAAGACAGGGTTCAACAAGATCTCCGCAGTGGAAGGGTGGCGGCGTAGTATTCGCTCCGAAGCCGAGAGATTACTCCTTCAAGATGAATAAGAAGGAAAAGGCATTTGCAGTTAAGTCTGCATTGACCTCCAGAGTTGCCGCTGATAAGATGTATGTTCTTGAATCCTTGAGCTTTGATGAGATCAAGACAAAGAAGATGGCAGCAGTGCTCGCTAACCTGAAGTTAAATAAGGCATTGGTTGTTTTGGGCGAGAAGAACGACAACGTACTTCTTTCCGCAAGAAATATTCCGACCGTGAGAACCGCCCTGTTCAACACAATCAATGTTTATGACATTGTGAAGTATGACAGCCTGGTAATCACCAAGGATGCTGTTGCAAAGATTGAGGAGGTGTACGCATAATGGCAGACATTAAGTATTATGATGTAATTCTCGCACCGATTGTTACCGAGAAGACAATGAACTCCATGAGTGAGAAAAAGTACACATTTTCCGTTCATCCGGAAGCAACGAAGAATCAGGTGAAAGAGGCAGTTGAGAAGATGTTCGCAGGCACAAAGGTGGCAAGCGTAAACACTCTGAACCAGGATGGAAGGACCCGCAGACGCGGCGCTACCTCCGGCAAGACTGCAAAGGTTAAGAAGGCAATCGTTCAGCTTACGGCTGACAGCGCAGATATCGAGATTTTCTCGGGTCTGTAAGATTTCGCAGATAAAGACATGAACTTAACTCCATAAGTTCCTGCCTGCTATTGCGTAGAAGCGATTATTGAAAGGAGTAAATATCATGGGAATTAAAACCTATAACCCATATACACCTTCCA
>CAMALD010000068.1 GCA_945836355.1 uncultured Lachnospiraceae bacterium
TGCTTTCGAGAAGTTCATTCACCAAATCGGTAATTGAGTAATCCGGATGTGCGAGGTTACTGCGCAGGCACTCAATCATGCTGACAAAGGAACTGATTTTCGGAAGAGCACGCCCGATGCCGGGGATATTCTCTGCATGGCACATGGCAGAATAAAAGCTGATATTGTTTTCGGCGGCATAGGCATCGATGCGGTCGAGGGTGGTAAGCCCGATTCCGCGCTTTGGCTCGTTGATAATCCGCTTTACCGCGATGGAGTCCTGACCGTTGTCGATGGTCTTTAAATACGCGATGATATCCTTGATTTCCTTGCGCTGATAGAAATTGATGCTGCCGATAATCTTATATGGAATACCCCGCAGAATCAGTTTTTCCTCGAACACACGGGACTGGGCATTGGTGCGGTAGAGAATGGCAAAATCGCGGTAGGAGGCATCCGAATCGCGCATCTGCTCCGCGATGGAGGATACGATGGCATTTGCTTCCTCGAAATCTGACTCATACTGGCAGTAGGTGACCGGAGTGCCCTTGTCATTGGACGTCCAGAGCTTCTTGTCCTTGCGACCAAGGTTATTATGGATGACGGCGTTGGCGGCGTCTAAAATGCTCTGGGTGGAGCGGTAGTTCTGCTCCAGCTTAATCACGGTGGCATCCGGATATTGCAGCTCGAAATCCAGAATATTGCGGATATTTGCACCTCTGAATTTGTAAATCGACTGATCGTCATCGCCGACCACGCAAAGATTATGCTCGATTTCGCCGTATTCGTTTTCGGAGGAGGCGAGCAGGCTGATGAGGCGGAACTGCGCGGTGTTGGTATCCTGATACTCGTCCACCATGATGTAGCGGAAACGCTTCTGATAGTAGGCTAGAGCATCCGGACAGGTTTCAAACAGCTCCACCGTCTTCATGATGATATCATCGAAATCCAGAGCGTTGTTTGCCTTTAAGCGGCGCTCGTATTCGGCGTAGACGCGGGCGTATTTTTCCTTTGTAAAGTCGCCTGCAGCGCCGGCGGCATAAGCCTCCGGTGTGATGAGCTCGTCCTTGGCGGAAGAGATGACGCCAAGCAATGTGCGCTCTTTGGTCTGCTTGGTATCGATGTCAAGGTATTTGCACACCTCATGCATCAGAGCCTTCTGGTCATCGGTGTCGTAGATGGTGAAATTATTTTCATAGCCGAGCCGGTCGATATAGCGCCTCAAAAAGCGGACACAGGTGGAATGAAAGGTGGATACCCAGATGTTTTCGGCTCCGTAGCTGACAATTTTGTCAACACGTTCACGCATTTCCTTCGCCGCCTTGTTGGTGAAGGTGATTGCCAGTATCTGAAAGGGACTGACTCCAAGCTCCTCTATCAGATAAGCTATGCGGTGTGTGAGAACACGGGTTTTTCCGGAACCGGCACCGGCAAGAATCAGCAGCGGTCCGCGGTCGTGCAGGACAGCCTGCTGTTGCTGGGGATTCAGGGTGGTATATGTATTCATAAGGAACCTCCGTTTTTCGAACTTATTTTCGATTATATCAAAAAATAGGATAAACTGCAAATGGATACTTGCTATTTTTCGGTTTTTTGTGCATAATGGAAGAAACATTCCGAAATGTGTTATTGTACGGGTTGGTGCGGTGGCTTAGCCGTGCGAGGAAGACCTGTGGGGAGAACGAGATGCAAACATTGCTGGAGAATATACAACATAATATGGAAGTGCGCAAGAGCCTGATTGAGATGAAAAGCATGCTGCGGGGGGAGAACGCAGCACGAAACCGCGAGCGGCTGATAAAACTGTGTGCGGGTGACTATTCGGCATTTCTTTTGCTGCTGAAGGACTCGGATGCAAAGGTGCGCAAAAATGCGGCGCTGATTATCGGGGAGCTGGCTGAGCCAAAGCTGAAGGAAGAGCTGTGGACGGCATACAACAATGAGAAAACACGCTTTGTCCGCAGTGCTTATCTGGAAGCGCTAAAAAAATACGATTACTCGGATTTACTTTTCGGATTAAAGGATATTTTAAAGCAGACCGAAGACATAAAGACGGACGAAGAAAACCGGAAACACATACAGGAAGAGAAAATGCTTCTTCGTGAGCTGATCGGGGCAAAGGAGAAGAGCAGGCCGCATATATACCGCGGCGAGGGAATCCTCTCCGAAATTGCGCTGACAACGAACCGCAATCATAAGCATATTGTGCTGGATGCGCTGCAGGGAGTCCGCAAAAAGGAATTTAATGCGGGAGTCATGGTGCAGACAAAGTATCCGATGCAATTATTATCGCTGCGCTGCTTTGAGGAGATGTTCTTTCTGTTGCCGGAATGCCGTATCGTTAATGCAGTGCCGGAGAGGGCTGCGCAGATGCTGGCGGACGGTGGTCTGGCAGAGTATCTGGCAGAACGGCACGAGGAGGATGAAAGACCGTTTGTATTCCGCATTGAAATCCGTTCTGCGATGCCGCTGGAAAAGCGTGCAGCATTTGCGCGCAAGCTGGCAGCAGCGCTGGAGGAAGCCTCAGGAGGGCGGCTGGTCAATGCCATGGCCGGATACGAGGTGGAAATACGCCTGATCGAAGCAAAAAACGGTGATTTTAATGTACTGTTAAAGCTTCTGACGTTAAAGGATCTTCGTTTTGCATACCGCAGAAAAACGGTTTCGACCGGCATGCGCCCGGTAAATGCGGCGCTGGCAATCGCTCTGGCAGAACAGGAGAAGCGGGGAAAAGGTACCGGTATTCCGTTCTTCAAGGAGAATGCCAGGGTGCTGGATCCGTTTTGCGGTTCGGGGACGATGCTGATTGAGCGGGCAAAAATCGGGAAAGTAAAGGAAATGTATGGATTGGATATTCTTGCGGAGGCGATTGAGGCTGCAAGATTCAATACAAACCTTGCCGACTGCAAGGCGAATTATGTACACCGGGATTTCTTTACCTTTACGAGTGATATCCGGTTTGATGAGATTATTACGGATATGCCGTTTTTCACCTCTGAGCTGCCGGAGAGAAAAAGAGAGACTGAGCAGCTTTACGCGCGTTTCTTTGAAAGAATACCAAAGCTGATGGCAGAGGACGGAGTGCTGCTTCTCTATACACACAACCGGGAGCTGGTAAAAAAGTACATTACACCGGAATTTGCCATCTGCAGGGAATATGAGCTTTCGATGAAGGAAGGGTGTTACCTGTTCCTGCTGGAACGGGTTGAATAATTTGGACGGTTTGAATGGAGCCGGGAAGAAAAGAGGCAGGATTATGGAAGAGACAGATAAAAAGGATATTTCTCAGGATAACAGCAATTACAGGAAACGCAGATCATTCCGGCTTCGCACGGTGATTGGTATTTTGATTATCATTGCGGGCATTGGGATTTGCCTGTATCCGGTTTTACGTCAGAAGCAAAGCAATGATTTTAATCAGGATGCCATCAATTTAATTTTGACACCACAGCCGACTCCGGTACGTGGAACGGATATCACAAAAGAGCCTGTGGCAACACAGGTGGCAGACAATATTACGTCGGCACCGCAGCCGACGGGGGATGAGGAGCCTGCGACACCTGAGATTACGCCGGTGGAAGAAGTAGAAGTGACGCCGGAGGGGGAACCGACACCGACGGATCAGCCGAACCGGCTGAACAACCGTACGGTTCTCGGTGTCATACAGATCGAGGCGATTGATCTGATTTATGCGATTGTGGAGGGAACCGATACCGAGGACATTGGTGTGGCAATCGGTCATATGACCGGAACCGCGGATCTTGGCGCGATGGGCAACTGTGCGCTTGCTGGACATCGAGGCGGATACTCCGGCCCTTATTTCCAAAATCTGGATAAGCTTAAGATTGGGGATACGGTTCTGATTACCAATGCGGAGCGGACACAGTTTACCTATAAGGTGACGGAATCCTTTGTCGTGGAACCGACGGAGGTCTGGGTTGCCGAGGATACGGGACCGGACAAAGCAATTCTGACCTTAGTTACCTGCGAGGACAGCGGCAGCACGAGACTGATTGTGAGATGTGAGCTGGAAAGCACTTCGGAGCAGTGAACAATCCTTCAGTCCGCAGCAAAAGCAGGCTTGTGAGAAAATACGCAAACTCGGGGATATAGGTGGTTGACAAATGAAAAATATGCACTAAAATAAAGATTAGTAGTCATGTGAGGTTTTGTATATGAGGGTTATTGCAGGGAGTGCAAGAAGAACATTGCTGGATACGCCGGAGGGATTGGGAACACGGCCTACGACCGACCGGACTAAGGAGACACTCTTTAATATTTTGAATTACGGGCTGGCGGATTGCCGTTTTCTGGATTTGTTTGCCGGAAGCGGCGCCATAGGAATCGAAGCCTTAAGCCGCGGGGCTGCCGAGGCGGTTTTCGTGGAACAGGAAAAGGCGGCACTCGGGTGTATTGAGAGCAACCTGAAAAAGACTCATCTGACGGATAAAGCGAGAGTGCTGGCGATGGAAGTAAGCGATGCCCTGCAGTATCTGAAGGCGGACGGCAGACCGTTTGATATCATCTTTATGGACCCGCCGTACCGGATGGGCTGGCCCGAAAAAATACTGCGGCAGTTAGCAGAGTCACCGTTGTGCATGCCGGACACATGGATTGTCATTGAGGAAGCGCTGGAAACGGATTTTTCCTTTGCGGAAGAAGTAGGCTGTAAAGTGCAGCGTGAAAAGAAATATAAAACCAGCAAGCATGTTTTTTTGGAGCTTGCCGGAAAGGAATGAAAAGGGGAAGATATGATTACAGGAATTTATCCGGGAAGCTTTGACCCGGTTACACTGGGACATCTTGACATAATAAAGCGTTCATCGAAGCTGGTGGACCACCTGATTATCGGTGTCCTAAATAATAGTGCAAAGAAACCGCTGTTTACTGCGCAGGAGCGGGTAGAAATGCTCAAGCTCGTCGCGCAGGATATACCGAATGTGTCGGTAGAGACATTTGACGGGCTCACAGTGGAATTTGCAAAAAGCAGAAATGCTACCGTGATGTTCCGCGGACTGCGCGCGGTTACCGATTTCGAATATGAAATTCAGATTGCACAGACAAACCATGCGGTCATGCCGGATATTGATACGGTCTTTCTGACCACAAGCGTGCAGTACTCATACCTCAGCTCCAGCATAGTGAAAGAGGTTGCGAGCTATGGCGGAGATATTACAAAGTTTGTGCCGGAGAATATTTTGCCGCTGGTGCTGGATAAATTTAAAATGATAAGGAGTGTATAGAACGATGGCAATGGGAGCAAACAGCAGAATAGAGCAGGTAATCGATGATATTTATGAATTTATTGAGACATGCAAGATGCAGCCGCTTTCACAGACAAAGCTGATTGTGCCGAAGGATGAGCTGTATGATTTGCTGGACGAGCTGCGGCTTCGCCTGCCGGAGGAGATAAAGCAGTATCAGAAAATCATTGCCAACCGTGCCAAATTAATCTCCGATGCGGAGGATAAGGCTGCCGAGATTATTAATCAGGCAAAGGAACAGGCAAGCCAGCTGGTAAGCGAAAATGAGATTTCAAGGCAGGCATATGAGCATGCAAATGAACTGGTGCAGGATGCGACCATCCGCTCGGAGAATATGCTCAGGGATGCCAATGCTGAGGCAGAACAGCTGCGCGCAGGAGCGCTTGCTTACACGAATGATATTTTAGCAGAGGTGGAGCGCGTCATTGCCCGCGCTTACGAGGATACCAGAGCTAAAAATGAAGAGATGATCAGCATCTTAAAGGGCAATCTGGATGTGGTTGTGGAAAACCGCAATGAGCTGAATGAGCAGTTAAATCCACAGTCTCCAGCATCGGACCAGGGTGGTTACGCAGGTAACGAAGAGTTTGATTTTGATGAGAACACCTTTCTGCGGGATATCCAGTAGCCGACTCCCAAAAAAGTCCTGCAACTGCTAGAAGGAAATAAGACTGAGCAGGAGATAGGTAAGCAGGAAACAGACGATGCCCTGCAGGATTTTTAATATCAGATAAAATTTTACAGACAGTCCGGTGCCAAGGGTGACACTTTTAGTCTGCATGAGTCCGGAAAGACCGCCGAATGCAGTTACCCCGAGCACCAGGGCTGTTTTTATTTTTGCGGGGAGTGCACAGGCACAGATTGCGTGGATTCCGCCGGTAATTTCCAGACACCCGCCGAGAAACGCTGAAACAGACTGGGGCAATGGCATGTGGGAAACGAAGGCGGCAAGCATGGAAAACAGGATGATATAGCCTCCGATGCGGGTAATGGTTGCAAAGCTGTCGGTAATGGTACGGTCAAGCAAAGCGAAAAACGAATTCTGGTCCTGCACAGCGTCGGCAGCGGACAGCTCAGCAGCACAAAACCGGATGCCGGACGGGCGTCCTTTGGAGTAGATAGGGCGAAAGGCCACGGATACAATCCAGGCAGAGATATATAGAATGGATAAAAACGCAAAGGTGTATGCGGAGGCGTCCAATTCTGCGGCAGCAACATAGCTGACAAGGAACATCATGCTTGCCTGATTGGACAGGCTGAGAAGAAACATAGCATCGGCGTAAGTGATATCCCTCCGGCGGTAGAGGTCGGCGATGGTTTTAGCGCCCAGGGGCATACCGCAGAGAAGACCGAGCACCAACGGATAGCACGCATTTGGGCTGACCGGAAATATGCGGCATAAGACAGGGGAGAGAATGCGGTTGATGTATGAGGTCAAGCCGGAAGCTACAATGAGACCTGATACAATCAGGAAGGGAAGCAGAATCGGCAAAAGTGTGCCGGCCCAGAGGGTAAGGCCGTTCAGTGCCCCGCCGGATGCGGTTTTGGGCGCAAGCAGCATCAGGATAAGGATTACGAAGAGGGTGGCAGCAGTCAGTTTCCGCATGAAGGATTGCTCCGAAAAGTAGGCTTGGTATCAT
>CAMALD010000069.1 GCA_945836355.1 uncultured Lachnospiraceae bacterium
GAAAATGCAATCTACATAAAAAACACCCTTCTGGGTCCGGGAAAGGATGAGCTGGTAATGCAGACCGCCACTCACCCATTTCTCGTGATAAAAATTGAACCGATGGAATACAGTGTGGTATTTCAGTAAGAAACGCAGTGTTTCCCCATATCTTGCTAAAAAACGCGCAAAAATGTCATACCATATACAACATATAGTTGACTTTTTTACTTTTATGTGGTATAGTAGTAACTGGTAAAATCATATGAAAGGTACAGGTGATAACATGAAGCAACCAGCAAATCTTTGTGCCGCATATAATTCCGTTGCACGCAATATCGGGAAACGAGTCAAGGTGAAAACCAACCAGGGTCGCAACCGTTTTGACGTTGCAGAGGGTGTTATCCGGGAAACCTACCCATGTGTCTTTTTGGTTGAGCTCGAACCGGTATTATCCGAGGAGGCCGGCAAGACCATGTCGTTCAGTTACACTGATGTACTTACTAAAGATGTCGAATTAGTATTATGCTAACACTTTCTTCACTTATATGGCAGTTGAGCAGATGCCCTGCAGCATCTGCTCAACTGTTTTTGCATTGTAAAAAATTGGAACAAGCGAGATTCTTTGTTCTTAAGACAATTCCTTTAGAAAACGCGCCAGTGCATCCTGCCACTGCGGAAGCCTTGCAAAGCCCGCCTCGTCCAGACAGCGCTTTGATAACCGCGAATTGAGCGGTCTTTTTGCCGGTGTGGGATATTCACTGCTCGGAATCGGAATCACCTTCGCTCCAATCCCTGCCTGGCGAAAGATTTCCTGCGTAAATTCCGCCCAGCTGCACACGCCCTCGTTTGTCAGATGATAGACACCGTATTTTTCACTGACGGCGATATCGCACAAAACCGCTGCTATATCCTTTGTGTACGACGGCGAACCGATCTGGTCATCCACCACCCGGACTTCCTGCCGCTCCCTTCCGAGGCGCAGCATTGTCTTGACAAAATTGTTTCCGTGTGCCCCAAATGTCCAGGACACACGGACAATAAAGTATTTCTCCAGAATTTCCTGTACGGCTTGCTCACCCTCGTATTTCGTCCTGCCATAGACACACTGCGGATTCTTCCTGTCATCTGTCTCGTAGAACTGCGTTCCGTCACCCGGAAACACATAGTCCGTGCTGATATAGACCATTCCGGCACCAAGCTCACGACAGGCAAGTGCGATTGCTCTCGTCCCGTCCACATTCACCGCGCGGCACCGTTCCTGCTCCTGCTGTGCCTGATTCACATTGGTATATGCGGCACAATGAATGACAATATCCGGCCGGTACTGCATCAGATACTCCCTCACAGCATCCGCGTCCGCTAAGTCAAAATCCGATGAACCCGTACCAATGCATTCGAGCTGCCTTTCCTTTAAGCAGCTTACCACGTCATATCCCAACTGTCCGGTCACGCCGGTTACAAGTATCCTCATTCTGCTTCCTCCTGCCTGCTCAGCCAAACTTAAATATTTTTTTTGATATCGTATACCCTATTTTTACAATAACCCGTCCAGCCTTACTCCTTAAATTCATGCTGCGCCCGAGAATATTATCATGAATTCTTTTGTACAGCCGTTTATCCTTCTTTCGCAGATCCTCCCATAGCTGCTCCTTCTTGCGTATACTCTCATCCGAACCCTCCTTGATCAGGTACACGGAGGTGACCGTCATCATGATGGAAAGATACTTGACCATATAATTCTGCAGCTTTTTGTTCTTTAACGCCAGCACATCACAGCAGTCAATCATATAACGGTTCACCCTTTCCTGCTGGTCAATGCGCTTAATCATATTTGCTTCCGTCACCGACTGGTCGTCCCGCCCGATAAAATAGCGGTACAGATTGACATCCAGATAGTACATCGTCTTTACGGACGGCAGCGGCTGATAAACAAAAATATTATCCACATAGAAGGTGTGCTTCGGCAGCTCTAATCCACATTCCCGCAGCAGCTTCGTGCGGTAGATGACAGAATGCATCAAAATGTAATGCCCCTGCCTGAAATGCCGCACATCATCCCAGGTGAAAATACGCTCCTTCGGCAGCGCGGTATGGTAGTTGATTACCTTCCTTGCATGCTCCGTCACCTTCTCATATACATAATTGGTAATCATCATGTCAAGGCGCTGTCCCTCCCCGACTATCTTGCGAAGCACCTCCAGCACCCTGCCATACGCATTTGCATCCAGCCAGTCATCACTGTCGACCACCTTGAAATAAATGCCCGTCGCATTCTTAAGACCGGTATTTACCGCTTCGCCATGCCCGCCGTTCTCCTGATGAATTGCACGAATCATGGTCGGATATTTCTTGGCATACGCATCCGCCAGCTGTGGTGTCTCGTCGGTGGAGCCGTCATCCACAATCAAAATCTCAACATCCTCACCGCCGGTCAGAATACTCTCAATCGCACGTTCCATATATGCTGCTGAATTGTAACACGGCACCGTAACGGTCAATAGTTTCATAGATACCTCCATTCCGGAATCATTTCTTTGTCTCCGCAACAATATAATAGTAGTCCTGTTCGCCTAAAAAGGCTTCTGCATCCTTTACCGTCAAATGGCGTTTCCGCCCCTGCTCAGGCTGAATGACCGTTATTCCGTATGCATCATAACCGGTAATCAGCATTGCCGTGCCCTCATCGCTCACCGCAATCACCGGACTTTTCAGGTATACAAAATAGAGCACCTCATCCAGCGAGGCATCGGTAAGCTTCATAACGTTGGTCTTTGTGTACCGCTTAATCCAGTCCGTCAACAGCTCCTTCGCCGGGTCATATGCTGTCACCTCCGCCTCCACATTGTTGTATTCCAACACCCTTCTGACGCATGCCATCAGGGAATTCATGTTCTCCCCGACAGAAATAACTGAAATACCTGCGACCTCTGCAGAGCTTGCTTTGACACCTCTTGTCCAGAGCACCCTGCCGCTGCTGTCCACCACAGAGCCCTCAGCCTCGTCCGCACAGACAATTGCCGATCCCGGCTCCTTTGCATAATACACTACCTCACCGAATGCGTACACAAGATAGAACGTATTAAAATACTCCGGAACATTCACCCTGACTGTCACATCCTCAGATATAACCGTGTTTCTTGTCCCTGCCGTCGCCGGGATTTTCTCCATATTCACCGTCTCCGGCAGAGAAAGATAATATTCCTTTCTCATCCGATCCGTCACCCTCTGTGACAGGTGAACGGATGATGTTGCCGGGCTATACTGATTTAGAATGTAGTCAGCCTCCGCCGCGCAGAATCGTCGCTGTCCGGAGCTGTTCTCCTTCACGCGGTCCAGCCGGATGACATTGTCCCGGGTATCTGCCGCCACCACGAAATATCCGGGCTTTTCATAGTCCTTCAGGCTGTTCCCCTCAAAATCCACAATGGACACCTTCCGGTATGCCACCACAATTGACCCGTCTTCCCGTATTTCCCTGTCGGAGTCTGATGTGCGGCCAATAATCAAATTGGTGTCAACCGCTCCCAAAAGCCCGATGATTTCGCCTGCTGCCGCATCAATCGTCCCGCGCTCCCCCGTATCCAGATTGAGCACATGCACGCATTCCCCGCTACCCGCCTCGTCTGCGGACTGCCACGCAATCATACGGCGCTCCGGTGAATACACCATATCCTCCTCTGACACGTTTTCCGCAATCACGCAAAGACTCTTTGTTATCAGATTGTAGGAATAAATCGTGTCATATATATGGAAGTAAAAAATCTCCTCCATATTGCAATAGGCAAACTCCCCAAGGGTTTCCTTCAAAAGCTCATAGGTGGTGTTCACAGGAAAATACGCGCGCTCCTGTATCGTTTTATCCTGCGGAAAATAGGTGTACAGAATCATTGCCACCCTGCCCTCGTACTCGCCGCGGTTCATGTAGCCGTATACCAGAAAATCCACCTCTCCGGCATCGTCCACGGATAAAATGCGGATATCATGCTTATCATAGGTATCGCGCAGATAATCGGTATTCTTCTGCCTAAAGGTAAATGCCGTCGTCAGGGTATTGTCCGCAGCCGTGTACACATACAGCGAATTGTTACACACAAATGCGAGGCGCGTATTATCCTTGTTCGCGAGCATGCTTCTATCCGTATTACCGGTAATGCCAAGCTTAAACTCGCTCTTTGCAAGACTTGTATTTTTTACATCAAAAACCGCTTCCATCGCGCGGTCATAGCTGTACAGATACATTCTCGACGGGGTATACCGGAATCGGAATTTTTCCGTCACAAAGTAAAACTCCCGTCCGGTCGGCGTCTCGACCGACATATAGCTGCTTAAGACCACGGAGGCCATATCCTGCGTATATTCCGTAATCAGCGGCAGTGCACAGAAGATTTCCTCCGGAGCTAAGTCCGCATAGCTTAAGAAATCAAGGCTGTTATGGATATCCGCATGCGCAAAATCCGTCTCATCCGCATTCTTTTTGGTCTCCAGATATTTTGAGACATTCGCCGCATTTTCCTTATCGAGAAGCGACGAATGGAACATTTTCACAAAATCCAGCTTTTCCTGAAGATGGGAACCGGAATACTGCTTTATGCGGGTGTAATAGTAGATTCTTTTGCTCTCATTGCTGATTAACGTCAGCTTGACAACATACTCCGTCCCCGCAGCATATTCGCCCCCAAGCTTAAGCTTTGCTGCTTTGGTAGCACTGCTTCCATCCTCCCGCTCCAGTTTATCCAGGGAAATGATGGAACCCGATTCCACCTTTGCCCCCAGCCCGGTCTCATACACCTCATAATTCACCTTTTTGATGTTATACTCATTTTCGGTAATTCTAAGCTCGAGCATCTTATCCGCAGGCAGCGGAGTAATGCTCTCCCGCACCAGCATGGCATCCAGATTGGAGCAATAGCCTCTCAGCTCATTCACATCACACTGTTCTGAACGGATTGCCACGACCGGAAGGGTTGTCTCCTGCATTGCAATAGTCCTTTTATCTGCACGGAACACCTTTTCCTGCATATTGCTGCCAAAATATGCGATTGCACCGCAGAATAAAAACAGCAGGAGCAGTATGCGATAAGCAATCTTCATACATTTTCCTCCTTGTTTTCAAACATGTCACGGTACAGTGTCAGACTGCCTCCCAGCTCATGTATGCAGTTTTCGAGCCGCTCTCTCTTCGCCTTCCTTACTGCTGCCGGTTCTATGGTATTCCTCTTTACCGCGCGCAGCAGAATGTTCTTTGGCGTATGCTCCATATCAATAAATTCCAGCACCTGCACATGATATCCGAGCTGCTCGAGCATCTGTGCGCGCAGCCCATCGGTAATCAGTGCTGCCATTCTCTCCTTTAACAGCCCGTATTGTAAAACCGGAGCCAGCATATCATTTTTAATCGTGCGGTTCAGCTCATGCTGGCAGCATGGCACACTTAATATCACCTTTGCCTTCCAGCCGACCGCCTTCTCGAGAGCATAATCCGTTGCCACATCACAGGCGTGCAGGGTAACGACCATGTCAACCTGCGTGCACCCTTCGTAGGATGCAATGTCTCCCTTAAGAAAGCGCAGCCTGTCATACCCGAATTTTTCTGCAAGCGCATTGCAGTGCGCAATCACGTCCTCCTTCAGGTCAAGACCGGTAATGCGTACGGAATATCCCTTCTTCACCTGGAGATAATAATACATCGCAAAGGTGAGGTAGGATTTGCCGCAGCCGAAATCAAGAATCTGCAGCTCCCTGTCCTGCGGCAGCTCAGGCAGCACATCCTCAATAAACTCCAGAAAACGGTTGATCTGGCGGAACTTGTCATACTTTGCCCGCACTACCTTCCCCTCCGGCGTCATAACGCCGAGTTCCACCAGAAAGGGAACCGCTTCTCCCTCCGCCAGAATATAACTCTTCGCCCGATTGTGGGAAAGCTCCGGCAGCGCGCCGTCCCCTTCTCCTTTCGCAGCGGCCTTTTTCTTGATGGTTGCATGTCCTTTTTTGCTGATCAGAATTTGCGCAGTGCCGCGCAGGGATTGTATTTCCGCCTGCTTCATGTACTTTTCCAGCCACTCTGTGAGCTTATCCGCAAGCCCTTCCACCGTATGGTTCTCGTGAAAAACCTTCGTCCCGCGGTGCTCACAGGACTGAAACTGCAGCCTTCCCCCAATGCTTACCGGGCGGAGGGTCACTTTTTTGAGTTCCTCCGGACATCTGCTGTTCGACAGGACCACATGCACCAATTTATCATCACAATATTCAAGGATTGTTGATACCACATTCTCATCCATACTAATCTCCATTCAGATAACACCATTTCATGATAATCATACCCTTTTTCCCTCAAAACTTCAATTACCAATTCCTTAAATTTTTCTTGCTTGAGCTTTTCTTGTTCTTTCTTTTTGTTGGTAGTTGTGATAAAATGGGTTCAATGAAGGCATTCTTTGCCTGTTTTTAGAGAAAGGATTGATTTGACATGAAAGAGAATAACTGCATTTTTTGTAAAATCACCGATGGGCGTATTCCATCCGAGACCATCTATGAGGATGAAGATTTCCGTGTAATTCTGGATATTGCACCGGCTGCAAAGGGACATGCCATTGTGCTGCCGAAGAATCACAGCAGTGATCTTTTGTCCGCCGACCCGGTAACGCTTTCCAAGGCACTCGGCGTGATTTCCCGCGTGGCTGCTGCCATGAAGAAGGCCTTGAACTGCGACGGCATCAACATCCTGCAGAACAACGGAGAAGCTGCCGGACAGTCCGTTTTCCACCTGCATTTTCATATTCTGCCGCGCTATCAGGATGACCGGCTTGTCATTCCGTGGAAAACTCTATCCTACGCCGAGGGCGAGGCTGCCGAAATTGC
>CAMALD010000070.1 GCA_945836355.1 uncultured Lachnospiraceae bacterium
CGGAGGCCATGCATATCAAAAAGAACCGGCTGATGCCGGAGGGAAGGGGCGTGCAGGAGAGCAGCCTGAAGCGTATCTGCGTGGTGACCGGAATACACGGGGATGAGCTGGAGGGGCAGTACATCTGTTATGAGCTGATTCGCCGATTGAATGAGAAGCCGGAGCATCTTGCGGGGATTGTTGATATTTATCCCTGTGTCAATCCCCTGGGCATGGAGGCAATAGTGCGCCGTGTGCCGACCTTTGATCTGGACATGAACCGGAGCTTTCCCGGCAGCCTTGAGGGCGATATGTCGGAGTATGCGGCGGCGAGGCTGATGGAAGACATGGCGGGAGCGGATTTTTGCGTTGACCTGCATGCCAGTGATATTTTCTTAAGAGAGATTCCGCAGGTGCGCCTTGCCAGAGAGCAGGAGCATCTGATGGAATATGCAAAGCTGCTGAACACGGAATTTGTGTGGATTCATTCCTCTCCGACGGTACAGCCGGCAAGCCTTTACCACTGCCTGAATGCGGCGGGAGTACCGACGCTGGCGGTGGAGATGGGCGTGGGCATGCGCATTACGAAGCAGTTCGGTGACCAGATACTGGAGGGGCTGTTCTGCCTGATGAAGAGGCTCGGCATCTGGACGGGCGAGACCATTGAGCCGAAGGAGCCGATTATTTCCACCCAGGGCAGTGAGGTGGCACTGATTCATGCGGAGGCATCCGGGGTGTTTTTGCCGAATGTGGAGCACTGGCGTGATATCAGAAAGGGCGATACGGTTGGTGATATCGTTAACAGCCTGACCGGCGAGATTGAGCAGCATATAATTGCGCCGTGTGATGGCGTGGTATTCACCCTGCGCGAGTACCCGGTGGTGTACCGCGGCTCACTGATTGCAAGAATTTTAGGAGGTGAGGGCTGATGTTTCAGGATATTATCCATACGGTCAAGTCTCCGTACAGAGACGATATGCATATTCTGGCGTATCGTTTCGGCAGAGGTGAGAAGGTGGCGTGCATTGTGGGTCCGACCAGGGGCAATGAGATACAGCAGCTCTATATCTGCTCGCAGGTAATCCGTGAGCTGGCGCGTCTGGAAAAAACGGGCGCGATACTGAACAACAATCAGATTATGGTGATTCCTACCATCAACCAGTTTTCGACAAATATCGAAAAACGTTTCTGGGCGATGGACAAGACGGACATTAACCGGATGTTTCCGGGAAATGACGGTGGTGAGACAACGGAGCGCATTGCAGCGGCAATCTTTGAGGCGGTAAGAGGCTGCAGCTACGGAATACAGTTTGCGAGCTTTCACACGCCGGGGGAGTTTATTCCGCATGTGCGCATGATGGATACCGGGCATCAGAGCACCAGTCTGGCGAATCTGTTTGGTCTGCCGTATGTGCTGGTAAAGAAGCCGCAGCCCTTTGACGCGGGAACGCTGAACTATTGCTGGCAGATGGACGGTACAAATGCCTTTTCGGTATATACCCCTGCTACGGCTTCCATCGATGAGGTTTCCGCAAGGCAGGCAGTCTCTGCAGTTTTGAGATTCCTGACACGCATGGGCATTATCAAGTACAACTGCCACTCGGGCTATATCGCAAGCATTGTCGAGGAGGAGGCTCTGATGCCGATTAAGACGGATGTGTCGGGTATTTACCGTCCGTTAAAGCGTCCGGGCAGCGAAGTGAAATTCGGCGATGTGCTTGCCGAGGTGGTGGACCCGATTGAGGGGGAGGTCATCTCGCAGATTATTGCGCCGAGCGATGGCATTATTTTCTTTGCGCACAGTAAGCCACTTGTCATCCAAAACTGTGTTGTTTACAAAATGATACGCAGATTGCATGAGTAAAAAAGGAAAATACCGCATTTTGCCATATTTTTGCAATATTTTTGTGATATATTGACGCTATAATAGATTCAGGCCAAAAAGAAATATCAGCAGGAGGCTGCTATGGGAGAGGTTGAAAAGAAAAAGAAATTCACATCGGAGGAAACCGCATCATTTTGTGATCAGATTGCGATGTTGCTAAATAGCGGAATTCCGTTGTATGAGGGCGCCTTTATTCTGGCCGAAGAGGTGGAGGACAGGCGTACGAAGCGGATTCTGTCACATATCGAAGAGATGGTGAGAGAAAACCATCCTTTGTTTGAAGCACTGGAAGATACAGGAGCATTTCCTGCTTATATGGTACATATGGTAGAAGTGGGGGAGACCACAGGTAAGCTCGAGGACGTGCTCCGCTCCCTGGCAGATTATTATGAGCGCGACGCAAATGTGCGTGCCGGTATCAAGAGCGCGATTACTTTCCCGATAATATTGTTTGCAATGATGGCAGTGATTATGGTGGTCATGGTGTTTAAGATTATTCCGATGTTTGAGGAGATGTTCCTGGAGCTGAATGCTGAGGTTGCCGATTCCACAAGACAGATGATGAATGCCGGTGTGATGGCGGGCAAAATTCTTGCCGGAATTACCTGCGTCATCTTTGTCCTTTTATTGTTCCTGATTGTCTGGTATCGCACCGGTGCGGGGGAGAGAGCAATCCGGCGCTTTGCGGAGGGCTTTGGACCGACAAGGAAGCTGCTGCAGAACATGGCGGTCGGACAGTTCGTTGCCTCTCTGGGATTGATGACGGCAAGCGGTATGGAGCAGCAGGAAGCGCTGGAGCTGGCTCAAAAGGGCTGCAGCAATGAGCGGATAGCGAAGAAAATTGAGGATTGCAGGGCGAAGCTGGCAGAGGGCGAAGGCTTTGACGAAGCGTTAAAGCACAGCGACCTGCTTGTCGGAAGAGATAACCGCATGATTGGTGTGGCAATGAAGACCGGTGCCACGGATGAGATTTTGCAGAAGCTGGGACGGCAGTATGATGAAAAGATCAGTGCGGCGTTAGGTTCCCTGTCGGGACGTATTGAGACCATTATGGTTGTTGCTTTGGCAGTAATGGTGGGTACGATTTTGATTTCCATTATGCTGCCGCTGGTAAGTATGATTTCTTCCATCGGATGAGCGGGAAGGTGCGGTGCTACAATGAAAAGTCTGAAAAGAAAGAACAACTCCATTCTGAAAGCCTGTGTGATACCGATTGTTCTGTTTGCATTGCTTATCTGGCTGCTGGTCGGAGGAACGACCCATTTTAAGAAGGTCGGGAGTGAGCAGGGGCTGGCTCTTACCGCGCAGGCGATTCGCAAGGCAGTTTTGCAGTGCTATGCGGTGGAGGGAATGTATCCGTCGGAACTGGAATATCTGACTGAGCACTATAATCTGCGCATTGATGAAGAAAAATATATCATCAGTTACGATTGCTTTTCATCCAATATCATGCCGGAGATATATGTGTTTGAGCGGTAAGAAAGGGGAAGGACAATGGTGGCGCAGGAAAATCAGGACAAGAAAACATGGATGGTCAGTCTGGTCAGCACGGTATTTATACTGGGAATTTTCGCGGTGGCATGTCTGTTCCTGGTAAATATCGGAGTACAGGTGTATCGCAATGTGGTGGTTGCAAACCAGAATAATTTTGAGCTGCGCACGTCGCTTTCGTATGTGGCAACCAAAGTCAGGCAGGCCGATCAGGCGGATTGTGTGCAGATAAAACAGATGGATGGGGTTGATATACTGGTTCTTACGGAGGAGGACGGCTCTGAGCAGTATGAGACCTATATCTATTATTATGATGGCTGGCTTTATGAGCATTTCATGGAGAAGGGCGATTGGTTTGAGCCGGGATATGGAATGGAAACCTTTGAAATAGATGCTTTTTCCATGGAGGAGACAGAGGACGGGGTGTTTCATTTTACCGCCCGGAACCGGTCGGGAGATATCGAAGAGCTGACGATGGTGCTGCATAGCAGATGACATACCGTATGCCGGAAAGGAAATGTATGGGGAAAGGAAATTATAGACGGACAATATTGGAGCTGGTTTTGGTTACTGCTATTTTTTCTCTGGTCAGCGTGTTTATCCTAAAGATTTATATGACGGCGGACCGGCTGCAGGGGCAGGCAGTAGCAATCAGTACCGCGACAATCCGCGTCGAGAGTATTGCGGAGTATGCCGGGGCAAAGGGCGTTGAGGCCGCGGCGCAGTATTTTGACATGCACAGCAGGGACGGTGTGTTTGTTATCTACTACGACAAACAGTGGAACCGGCTGGAGGATAACCTTGGTGAGAATGCGAAGAAGGCAAAAGCCGGCTATATGCTTATCCTGCGAAGGAATGAACCGGATATAAACGGTGCGGCGCCTGTCGAGCAGGCAGTTGTCTATGCGGGAAGGTGCAGTGAGGAGAAAGCGCTGTTAAGCGGAAATGTGGCGGAGGAAGACGTGCTGTGTAAGCTGCAGACGCTTGTTTTGGCACAGCAGTAACGGTAACAGGCAGTTGGAGGTATTTATGAAGGAGTCCAAATATCATATGAATATCGGCGGTGCTTCCATTATTTTGCTGATTGCTGTTTTTGCACTGACCGTTTTTGCGGTACTCTCCATCAGAGCATCCTATAACGAGCTGCAGATGGCGGAACGCATGAGGGATTCCGTGCAGGAGTATTACAGGGCCAATGCGGACGCAGAGCAGATTCTGGTACAGCTGCGTAATGCATGGGAAGGCAGGAATACACAGCAGAGGGAGGATGCGGCAGGCATCTGGCAGGCTGCCGGGATTACTTTTGAGAATAACACTGTTCAGACACAGTTTCAGGATGAGATTTTGATTTATAAGGTACCCGTTGACTACAATCGCACCATCTGTGTGACATTAAAGTGTACGGCGGATGAGCTGGCGGTGGAGGGCTGGAACACAATCAGTGATGAGTACGGCAGCTATGAAGGTGAACTTGTTGAAATCTGGGATGGCGTGATAGAAGAGTAGGAGGATGCTATGGACGTAGTAAAAGTACTGAATGACGCAATCGACAGCGGCGCTTCAGACATTTTTTTCATTGTCGGTCAGCCGGTTTCCTACAAGATAGGCGGCGTGATTGAGAGACAGGCAGGGAATTATCTGAGTAAACAGGATACGGAGGAGGCAGTCAATGCCCTCTACCGGCTTGCAGATGACAGAGAGTGGACATACCGCGATGACGGAGATGATGATTTTGCCTTATCGATACCGGGAGTCGGACGTTTCCGCGCCAACATTTTCCGCCAGAGAGGTACTTGGAGTGCGGTGCTTAGAAGTGTTTCCTTTGAACTGCCGGATGTAAAGACCAGGGGAATCCCGGATGCGATTCTGGACATGGCGCAGCAGAAAAAGGGTCTGATTCTGGTTACCGGCGCCGCAGGAAGCGGAAAGAGCACAACCCTCTCCTATATCATTGACAGAATCAATTCTACAAGAAACTGTCATATATTAACCCTTGAGGATCCGATTGAATTTTTACATAAGCATAAAAAGAGTATTGTGAGCCAGAGAGAGGTAAACATTGATACCACGGATTATCATAAGGCTCTGCGCGCGGCGATGCGGGAGGCTCCGGATGTTATTCTGATTGGTGAGATGCGTGACCTTGAGACGATAGAGATTGCGATGACAGCTGCAGAGACCGGACATCTGGTATTGTCGACGCTGCATACCATCGGTGCAGCGAATACCATTGACCGTGTGATTGATGTATTCCCGGCAAATCAGCAACAGCAGATACGGGTGCAGCTATCCATGGTACTCAACGCAATTGTATCCCAGCAGCTTCTTCCGGCACAGGGAGGAGGACTGGTGCCGGCCTTTGAGATTCTTGAGGCAAACAGCGCAATCCGCACAATGATTCGCGATGGGAAGGTGCACCAGATTGATTCGGTCATTTACTCCTCTGCCAAAGAAGGCATGAAGTCGATGGATGCAAGTATTCTTGAGTTGTATAAGGCAGGACGGATTGATGCGGCAACCGCATTGAACCATTGTATGAACCAGGACACCATGAAACGGAATCTTACATAAGATTCAGACAATGCAAAAGAAAAAGTGATTGCTTTTTCATCAGAAAGGATGTGGGCACATGAAAAGAAAATGGATGATGTTACTTTTGGCATTAGTGTTTACCTGCCTGCTCGGAGGAAGGGATGCTGCAGCAGCCGAAGAAAAATCTGCCAAACCGGTTGAGACATCGGTGACAGATAACGGCAACGGCACCTTTACCGTGGTATACGACAACACGGAGGAGGCGAAGGTTCTGGTTATGGTATCGAAGGACTCGGTGGACTATAAGTACTATCTGAGCAACGGGGTTGTGACGGAAGTGATTCCGATGACACTCGGCAACGGTACCTACAAGATTCGTGTCTGCAAAAACACAACGGGCAGCAAGTACAGCGTAAAATACTCCACCGAGATTGATGTGGAGCTGGACAATGAGTTGACCGTATTTACGAATCCGCACATTATTGTCGACTATGAGATCAAAGAAAAGGCAATCAAGAAAGCGGTGTCCCTCTGTAAGTCATTAAAGACCGATACCAAGAAAATCAAAGCAATTTACAAGTACATGGTTAAGAACTATACCTACGATTATGCGAAGGTCGAAACTGTCCGGGCGACAGCCGGTTATATTCCGAGCGTCAACCAGACATACACGGACAAAAAAGGTATCTGTTATGATATTTCTTCGCTGTTTGCGGCTATGCTGAGAAGTCAGGGAATCACGGCAAAGGTGGTTACAGGATATACGCCGGCAGTAAGCACACTGCATGCATGGAATGAAGTGTATGATTCGGCAAAGAAAAAGTGGTATATCATTGATATTACCTGTGATATTGCATATTACAATGCCGGGGTCTCTTATACCATGAAGAAATCTGCAAAGGACTACGATGCGGTGAAATATTATCATTAATTGAA
>CAMALD010000071.1 GCA_945836355.1 uncultured Lachnospiraceae bacterium
TTTCTTGAATCAGGGCAGTTTTTACCGACCTGCTATCAGCCGCGGGCAAGAAAAATTCAGAGATACAAATCGGGTTGGACTGTAAAACAAAAAATATTTTGAAGTTTCGAAAGCGGCTGCTGAAATAATGTTAAAAACAGCCCCGCGCAGGTAAACCCGCCGGGGCTGTAGAAGGCTTATTCCAATATCTTGTCCAATCTTATGCAAGCTTGGACTTTGCAGTCTCAACCAGTGCGGTGAAGCCTGCAGCATCGTCGATTGCCATCTCTGCAAGCATCTTGCGGTTGATGGTGATATCAGCAAGCTTTAAGCCATACATGAACTTGCTGTAGGAGATACCGTTCATTCTGCATGCAGCATTGATACGCGCAATCCAGAGCTGTCTGAACTGTCTCTTTCTCTCTCTGCGACCAGCGAAAGAAGAGGTCAATGCTCTCATAACAGACTGCTTAGCAACGCGGTACTGCTTACTTCTGGCGCCTCTGTAGCCCTTTGCCAGCTTTAATACTCTATTGTGCTTCTTTTTAGCGTTTAATCCGCCCTTAACTCTTGCCATTGTCTATTCCCTCCTTAACTGATCTTACAGATATGGTAAAATCTTCTTCATATTCTTAACGTTTGTCGAATCGGTCATGGTAGCCTTTCTCAGATTTCTCTTGGTCTTCTGAGACTTCTTTGTTAAGATGTGCTGCTTTCCAGCCTTGAATCTCTTCAGTTTACCGGTACCGGTCTTTGTAAAACGCTTTGCTGCTGCTCTGCTTGTCTTTAACTTCGGCATGATAATTCCTCCTTAATCTTGTGGGCTTTGCCCAGTTTTATTTAACACATCCTGACTCTGTCAAAATGTCATTAACGATACACTAGCGTTTCTCCGAAAGAAACATAATCATACTTCTTCCTTCCACCTTTGCAGGCTTGTCAATTACCGCAATATCCTCTACCTTCGAAAAGAAGTCATCGAGAATCTGCTTGCTGGCATTCATATGTGCCATTTCACGTCCGCGGAAACGCAGGGAAACCTTCACCTTGTCTCCTTTGCTCAAAAACTTTCGCGCCTGATTTGCCTTGGTATTCAGATCGTTCACATCGATATTCGGAGAAAGACGAACTTCCTTTACATCCGTAGTCTTCTGCTTCTTCTTTGCTTCCTTTTCCTTACGGAGCATTTCATACTTATATTTTCCGTAATCGATAATCTTGCACACCGGCGGCTTTGCTGTAGGTGCAATCTTCACCAGATCAAGTTCTGCTTCCTGTGCTAACTTAAATGCTTCTTTTGCTGACATAATGCCAAGCTGTTCTCCGTTTTCCCCGATCAGACGAATCTCCTTGTCTCTGATCTGCTCATTAATCATTAACTCGCTAATAGTCGTGCACCTCCATGGTTCTATCAGGAATAAAGGTTTCGTGTCAGCCGCTTTGGTTTCCTATAACACAAAAAACGGCAGACAGCATCGCTATCCACCATTCAACATCAGACATAAGTCTTCACAGAATATGCCTGCAATCATCATTTTATGAACCCTGTCGCCTTATGCTCGGGGTGAGAGTGGATGCTCTGCTTGTTTGTGATTTTCTCACAGCTCTCTTAATATATCACCTGTGAATGCAGATGTCAAGTATTTTTTCTTGTCAACCTCTTTCTTCCTTGACTTTCCTGCGGTTTCATGGGATAATAAGTTCGGGGATGGCACCCATAATAAAAAACAGCAGAATTAGTTACAATCGATTTGCAGAATATCCATGGAAAGGGGCGGATACCCATGACAAAAAACGATGGTTCCACGGAAAATCAGACGATTCGCATTGTTGATGCGGATGGTCATGAGATCGGCCGTACCTACCCCAGGCGGGCAGCAGGGCTGATAAAGAAAGGTCGGGCATGCTACATGAACGACTCCCAGATTCGTCTGTACACGTCCGGACCAATATCAAATTCGGAGGTTATAAAGATGAATGACAATAAACAAAACGAAACAATTACTGCACCACAGGGAAATACCGAAGGCAATGTCACGATACCTGCAGAGCTTGTCAACAGACTGTATTTTAATCCGCGCAAGTGGAGCATGAACAAGGAGTGCAAGAACGGCGTCGGCATCCGTTCCGTAATTCAGGGGCCCGCCGGAGAGCTCGATGAGAGCTACATGATCGGAAACTGGGAATGGCAGAACTGGTCCGAAATCATTTCCGAGACCATGCTGCTCCCGAAAAACACTCTGCACACGTTTTCCTTCTGGCTCAACGGTGGTGAAAACGACCGTGCCGATGAGGTCTGCAGATTTGAAATTATCTTCAACAACAACTGGGAGGACCGCTATACCTTCAATCTGAACCGCAATTTTATCCGTCCGCTAAAAAAGCTGAACGGCTGGGAATATTACGAAATACCGTTCCGCACATTGGACAATGAATACACCCAGTTTAAGTTTATCGCGCACAAGGCCTATATGACTGTGCTTCCTGCGAAGGAGCTCGCCGCCTATGACCATGTGCAGGACAATCCTGACCCGTACGAGGCACAGCGTCCTCAGCGCCCGAATCTGGTCTTTTCCGATGGTTTTCCGGCTACCGGCTGGTACAGCACGAAAGCACTGGCTAACGACCATTCCGCGCAGCATGATGGAGCTGCCGCTTCACTTACCGAGATGGACGAGCTGCGTGATGCTCTCGAAAACTGTCAGTCAGCTCTCAATGACTTGCAGGCACAGACAGCTAATGCTTTCACCTTCAACAGCGATGCCATAATCCAGACCATCGATACTTGTCTGCGCGGTCATATCCGGAGCGCACTCGACAGCTTAAGCGGTGTGACGGATGCCGATGAGATTGCTGACCGGCTGCAGGGTGCCCTCTCCGATTCCCTGGATGAAATCCGGGATGCTGTGGAGGAGGTCCGGGATTCCTTTGAAGAATATCAGGATACACTTGACGAGGTCATGGATGACTTCACCGATCTTTCCGATTCCCTGCAGGATATGTAATTTTTGTAATTCATCTGAAAAGTAATCATCCTGCGTGAATGCTTTTGCGCGTGGGCATGTGTTAATCAACCCCCCCCGGTTCTGCTCCCTTTTGGGAACAAAACCGGGGGGGTTACTTGTGCAACTCTTTGCTCTCTGTTCATCTATGCACTTTCGCCCCGAAGCTGCAGCTCATACAACTTCTTGTAAATACCGTTCTGCGCCAAAAGCTCCTGATGCGTCCCGCTTTCCCTGACTTCTCCCTTGTGCATGACGATAATCTTATCGGCATGCTGTATGGTTGAGAGCCGATGGGCAACCATAATCGTGGTTCTTCCCCGCATCAGCTTCTCCAAAGCATCCTGTATCAGCTGCTCTGTCTCGGTATCAATATTGGCCGTGGCCTCATCCATGACCAAAATCGTTGGATTGTAGGCAAGGGTGCGCGCAAAGGATAAAAGCTGGCGCTGGCCTGCGGAAAGCGTGCTTCCCCGCTCTGTCACCGGCTCATGATAGCCCTGTGGCAGTCCGGATATAAAATCCGCCGCATTGACATGCTCTGCTGCCTCGCGAATCTGCTCATCCGTTATGCTCTCATTCTTCAGACGGATATTTGCGCCGATGTCACCGGTAAAGATAAACACATCCTGCTGCACCTGACCGATGGCAGCCCGCAGCTCATTTTTATCAAGCTGCCGGATATCCACGCCATCCACGGTGATGCTTCCCCTCTGAATATCATAATAGCGCCCGATTAAATTCAGTATGGAGGACTTTCCTGCGCCGGTCGCGCCCACAAAGGCTACTCTTGTCCCCGGCTCAATCGTAAAGCTGACATCCTTCAGCACCCAGTCCTCGTCCTGATACGCAAACCACACATGGTCAAACACGATTCTGCCGCGCACCCTGCCGAGCGTCTGAGGCTGCTTAGGATTTTCAATCATCTGCTTTTCATCGAGCAGGGTAAATATCTTTTCCGCCGATGCCATGGCGGACTGAAGGGTTCCAAACTGCTCTGCAAGCTCCTGAATCGGCTGAAAAAATGAATTGATATACTGGATGAAGGTATACAGTGTTCCGACTGTAATTGCCTCCCGGATGACCGAATCGCTGCCCTTCCAGATGATAATCACCAGCGCAACCACCGACAGAAAATAAATGCACGGCCGGAATACCGCAAACACCATCATTTCACGGTAATTGGCCTTGTACAAATCCTTACTCTTTCTGCCAAACTCCGCATTCTTCTCCTTTTCCCTTGCGAAAATCTGAATCACCTTCATCCCCGAGAGATGCTCGGACAGGTAGGTATTCAATGCGGTGAGCTTGGTGCGCGTGATGCGGTAGGTCATACGGGAAATCCGCTTAAACAGCACCGTCAGCCCGACAATAAACGGCAGGAGCGCAAACGAAAACAAGGCAATCCTCACATCCAGCATCAGCATCACTACCGCAAGCCCGATGATTTTCGCCGAATTTTTGATTAAGGTAATCAGAATATTCGCATACATTTCATGCAGGGCCTCGACATCATTCGTCACACGGGTCACAATCTTTCCGACCGGCGTGATATCAAAAAAGCGTGATGACAACTTTGTGATATGCTCAAAAACCTCCTCACGGATATTGTAGATGATATTCTGCCCCGTCAGCTGCAGCACCCAGGTCTGCAGAAAATTGCAGAAAAAGCCTGCCACCAGAATACCGAGATAAAGCAGGCCGTAATTGCGTACCTGCGAAAACGGCACATTCTCCATAAAAAGGTCAATCACCTTACCCATGATGATTGGCCGATACAAGTCAAGCACCGTGATGGCAAGCACCAGCAGCAGTGCGAGCGCCATCCAGTGTGCATAAGGCTTCGCATAGCCCAGCAGCCGCCGGAACACCCCCCGACCGGCTGATTTTTCGATTTCGATTTCTTTTCTATCCATGGTATCTTCCTCTTTTCCGGTCAGACTGTCTCCAGTTGTTTTTCCAACTGTTGTTTCTCATACAGCTCGGCATATATACCGCCCTTTGCCATCAGCTCCTCATGGGTTCCGTATTCCGCCATCCTGCCTGCTTCCAACACAAGAATATGGTCCGCATTCTGTATCGTCGAAATGCGATGTGCAATGATAATCGTGGTCTTGCCTGCGCGGTCCTCCTTAAGACTGTGCAGAATCTTTTCCTCCGTGTCGGTATCCACTGCCGAAAGCGAGTCATCCAGAATCAGAATCGGCGCATCCTTCATCAGTGCTCGCGCAATCGCGCTGCGCTGCTTTTGTCCGCCGGAAATCGTCACTCCGCGCTCTCCCACCATGGTCGAATACTTTTTCGGAAAATCCATGATATTGTCATGGATGCAAGCCTTCTTCGCCGCCTCCATCACCGGCTCCAGATCTCCATACGCGGCATCCATCCGGTTTTTCGCCTTATAGAAATCCTTCTCTATATATTCTTCCAGCCGTTCCTTGTGCGACATAAAAATTTTTGCGGTGGCAGCGCCCTCTTCCAGCACCTCCTCCGGCACGTCCGACAGTTTTCGCACACCAAATGCAATATTGGTCTGCAAGGTATCGGAAAACAGAAAATTATCCTGCGGCACATAGGCAACCGACTCGCGCAGCACCTCAAGCGGTATCTCTGTAATATCATGCCCGTCCATGCGGATCATCCCCCGCTCGACATCATACATGCGCACCAGTAGATTGGCAAGGGTCGTTTTACCGCTTCCGGTACGTCCGAGAATCGCAAGTGTCTCCCCTTTGGCTATTTTCACACTGATGCTTTGCAGTGCCGGTGCCAGCTCTTCTTTGTATGCAAACTTCAGATTGTGCACGTCGATTTCCCCATGCAAGGTTTTAATATCCCTCTTTACCTCCGGCTTATCCACAATCTCCGGCTGCTGCGCAAAGATGGCCTCCACTCTCTTGAGCGAGGCGTAGCCCTGCGAGAAAGAGTTGATACTGTCACCCACCGCAAGCATCGGCCATGCCAGCATCGTAACATAGGAGGTGAATGCCACAAACTGTCCCGGCGTCAGCTCCCCCTTAAGCACCAGATTACCGCCGTACAGCAGCGCGATAACACTGGAAATGCCTATAATCACATCGAGCAGCGGCATCACCACCGCCATCAGCTTTACCACACCGAGATTTTTTTCTTTATTGTTGCGGTTTGCCTGTGCAAACGCTGCCTTCTCCTGCTCCTCCTGCACAAACGCCTTGATAACACGGATACCGGAAATCGTCTCCTGCACCTGGTCGGTCATGTCCGAAAATGCCTTCTGTTTTTCCGAAAACCGGCGCTCTGCCACGCCGCCGTAATAAACACCGCCCACCAGAATAATCAGCATCGGAATACACGCCAGCAGTGTCAACGTCAGATTCACATGCACAATCATTTTGGTGATTACCATGATAGTCATGATAACCGCGTCAAAGGTCGAAATGACCGCCGGTCCGAGAGACATACGGATTGCACCGAGATCGTTGGTGAAATGTGCCATCAGATCTCCCGTCTTATGCTCGTTATAGTAGCGCATGGACAAGCCGCTTAAATGGGAAAACATCTCTCCTCGCAGCTCATACTCAATCTTGCGCGCAGTGCCGAAAATGAAATATCTCCAGCCGAAACGCCCCAGCGCGATTCCCGCACCGGCCAACAGAATCTTGCCGATGATTTTCAGCACGCCGTTCCTTCCCATACCCTCAATCAATCCATCCGTCACATCGCCCGTAAACTCCGGAATAAAAAGATTCAAATAATCCACCATGAGCAGCACCAGCAACCCCAGCAGATAACTGAACCAGTATTTTCTGTAACGACTTCAGGAACAGGGCACCATGTCCGCCATCCATTTGTACAT
>CAMALD010000072.1 GCA_945836355.1 uncultured Lachnospiraceae bacterium
ATGATTCTCACCGCAATTTCCCCACGATTTGCAATTAACAATTTCTTTATCATGATTTTCCTCGCCTTTGAAGTGTCTGTCAACCAATCATAAAGGTGATTTCACCTTCCGCAAATACTTTGTCGCCATCGTATGCCTTCGCAAAACCGACGCCCAGCGGCCCCTTACATTTGGTAAGCTCGACTTCCAACGTCAGCACATCGCCCGGTGTCACCTTATTGCGAAATCTCGCCTTGTTGATTCCGCCAAAATAAGCGGTCTTTCCCTTGTTCTGCTCCATCGACAGACAGATGACTGCGCCAACCTGTGCCAGTGCCTCAATGATAAGCACGCCCGGCATCACCGGTTCCCCCGGAAAATGCCCGACAAAATACGGCTCATTCATGCTTACACATTTTTTCCCGATTGCACGCTTTCCCGGCTCCAGCTCCTCAATCCGGTCGACCAGCAAAAACGGAGGGCGATGCGGAATTATCTCCATAATCTCTTTACTCGTTAACATTTCTTATCCTCACTTCTGCAATTGTTTCACTTTCGATTTTTACTTATTGTCCACGGCAATGACTGCCAGTTCATCACCGAAGCCGACGACTGCTTTGTTTTCTACCAGAATTTTTTTCACCACACCGTCATACGGGGACTCGACCTCATTCATCAGCTTCATCGCCTCGATGATACCGATGACCTGCCCCTTTTTCACGGTGTCCCCCACCTGAATAAACGGCTCCGCACCTTCGCCCGGTGCGGCATAAAAGGTGCCTACCATCGGGGAGGTAATCACCTCGCCCGCTTCACGGCTCTCCGAGGCCTGTGTTTCCGGCACCGCAGCAGTGCTCTGTACAAGAACCGGTCTGCCTGCCGGCTCCTGCTGCACGACCGGTATGGTCTGTATTCCAGGCTCCGCCACCGGGACCTTGGAAGCCTTAAAAGTCACACGCTCCGGCTTTCCGTCCTCTCCCTCGCGGTCGAAAGCCACCTTCAGTTCGGTCAGATTCGACTCCGAAACTGCCTTTACCAGCGTAAGAATATCATCAATCTTCATATCCGTCTCCATTCCGGGGCAATGCCGCCCCAGTTTCTTTCGCTTATTCCGGTTTTCTGATCAAAAGTACGGCATTGTGCCCGCCAAAGCCTAAGGAATTGCTCATGGCATAATTGACCGGCATCTCGCACGCTTCCTTACAGTAATCCAGATCCATTTCCTCCTCACACTCATTCAGACCAACCGTCGCATGAACATATCCGTCGAGGATGGATTTTACACATACGATAAACTCTACCGCACCTGCAGCTCCGAGCAGATGCCCGATCATGGATTTGGTGGAATTAATCTTTACCTTATACGCAGCATCGCCAAATGCCTTTTTGATTGCCCTGGTTTCAAACATGTCATTGGCATGTGTCGCTGTGCCGTGTGCATTGATGTAGTCCACCTGCTCCGGTGCGATTCCTGCCTCATTCATCGCAAAGCTCATGGCGCGTGCCGCACCGTCGCCGTCCTCGGCAGGCAGCGTGATATGGTATGCATCCGACGTAGCGCCGTAGCCCACGATTTCCGCATAGATATGTGCATTTCGCGCTACCGCGTGCTCGTAGGATTCGATAACCACAACTCCTGCGCCCTCACCCATGACAAAACCGCTGCGGTTTTTGTCAAACGGCAGGGATGCCTTCATCGGATCCTCCTCTGAGCTGAGCGCAGTAAGTGCACAGAAGCCTGCGATGGAAAGAGGGGTGATTGCCGATTCCGTACCGCCGCAGACCATCACATCCGCCTCATTGCACTGAATTGCGCGGTATGCATCTCCAATCGAGTTGGTACCTGTAGCACATGCCGTCACTACATTGGTACATTTTCCCTTCAAACCGTAGGTGATGGCTACATTTCCGGCTGCCATATTGGAAATCATCATCGGAATCAGCATCGGATTCGTGCGCTTCGGTCCCTTTTCAAGGAGTTTTGCATGCTCGCGCTCGATTGCCTGCAGACTTCCGATACCGGAGCTCACACAGACACCGACTCTGGTGGCGTCCTCCTTCTCCATGTCCAGCCCTGCATCCAGGATTGCCTGTCCGGCAGCAGCCACCGCATACTGGCAGAATGGTTCCATTCGTCTTGCTGCCTTTGCATCCATATATTCACCCGGTTCAAAATCCTTGACCTGTCCGGCTACCTTCGCCTTGTACTCGGTCGTGTCAAAATAGGTAATCGGGCCGATTCCTACCATTCCCTTTTTGATGTTGCTCCAAAACTCATCCATATTATTGCCGATTGGTGAAATCACACCCATTCCGGTTACTACTACTCGCTTCATTTTTCCCTCACATTCCGCCGTATCACGGCTTCTATATCCGATTTACCGTTCTTCGCCATCTCTTTTGCTGCTGTCACTTACATATCCATGCCGCCGTTTACCTGCAGTGTCTGCCCTGTAATGTAGGACGCCCGCTCGGAAGCCAGAAACGCCACCGCCTCCGCGATATCCTTTACGGCTCCGGCACGCTTTAGCGGAATCTGTGCCAGCATGCCTGTTTTAATCTGCTCCGGCAGCTTGTCGGTCATCTCGGTTTCGATAAAGCCCGGAGCCACCGCATTCACCGTGATTCCCCTCGAGCCCAGCTCCCTCGCAAGCGCCTTAGTCATACCGATCATCCCTGCCTTCGCCGCACAGTAATTCGCCTGTCCGGCATTGCCGATGATACCGCTGATGGACGAGATATTGATGATTCTGCCTCCCTTTTGTTTCAGCATCAGCTTTGCCGCCTGCTTCATACACAGGAATGCGCCCTTGAGGTTGGTATCCATCACCGCGTCGTATTCCTCCTCCGACATCTTCAAAATCAGATTATCCTTCGTGATGCCCGCATTGTTTACGAGAATGTCAACTCTGCCAAAGCTCTGCAGGGCCTCCTCAAATAGTCCGGAAACACCATCGGCCGACGCCACATCCGCCTGCACTGCCACTGCCCTGCCGCCTGCTGCCGTAATCATCTCCACAACCTCATCGGCGCGCTCCTTCGAGCCATTATAATTAACAATCACCGCCGCGCCATATCCTGCAAGCGTCAGTGCGATTTCCCTGCCGATTCCCCTGCTTGCTCCGGTCACCAGCGCTACTTTATTCTCCAGCATATCTTACCTCAATTCCGACAGCTTTTCCAAATCCTCTGCCTTGTCTATGTTGATGGTTTCCTTGGTGCGGTCAATTTTTTTCACAAAGGACGAGATGGTCCTGCCCGGTCCGATTTCCACAAATACGTCCACACCGTCCGCAATCATGCGCTCCACACACTGCTGCCAGCGGACCGATGAAGAAATCTGCCGTGCCAGCAGCTCCCGGATATCCGCGTCATCCGTCACATAATCCGCAGTCACATTTGCCGTATACGGGATGACCGGTTTGTGTATCTCGGTATCCTTCAGCGCCTCATACAGCTTTTCTCCCGCAGGCTGCAACAATGCCGAGTGGAACGGCCCACTGACCTTCAACGGCACCACGCGCTTCGCTCCCATCTCCTTAAGACGGTTTGATGCAGCCTCCACCGCTGCAGCCTCTCCGGAGATTACGAGCTGTCCCGGACAGTTGTAGTTTGCGATTGACACGACTCCCGGCGTCTGCTCACATGCCTGTTCCACCTGCTGCTGTTCCATGCCGAGAACTGCTGCCATGGCTCCCACACCCGCCGGCACCGCCTCCTGCATCAGCTGTCCGCGCAGACGAACCAGACGGATTGCATCATACAAATCCAGCACTCCCGCGCTGACCAGCGCACCGTACTCACCGAGACTTAAGCCTCCTGCGACCTGCGGACGAATCCCGAGTGTTTCGATTTTCTTTAAAATCGCGCCGATAGTCGTAATCATGGCTGCCTGTGTATATTCTGTCAGGTCAAGCCTGTCATTTTCTTCAAAGCACAGCTCGCGCATATCCATGCCGAGCAGCTCGCTCGCCTTGTCAAATACTTCTCTGCTTTCCGGGAACTGCTCATAAAAATCCTTTCCCATTCCGGCATACTGGGCTCCCTGTCCCGGGAATACAAATGCAATCTTTTTCATGTTATCCAAACCTCACTTCTTTCTTCTCTCGCGTCATCCTAACCGATTCTGCGCCTTTTTTCAGCCAGCGCAAAAAATCCGATTGCCACTACCGCCATCGTCAGCACTCCGTACATAAAACCGGAGAACGCGGCAGCCTTTCGCTTTACGTTACTCATCCCGGTGCGGAGCTTCCCCCCCATATCGGTGCGGACTGCTTCCCCCCAGCCGTAAAACAGCGGGCTTTCGTCCTCTTTACTGCGCCACGAAAACACTTTCTTTTCTCTCGGCTCTTTTTCCTTTTTCCAGTTCTTCTCCCGCAAAAAGGTTTTAATCCATGCCAGTCTCTTCCGCTCCAAGTCCTCTTCCAGATAATTGTCATTAAGAAGTGAAGCATCAATATCGCTCATCAGATCTGCCAATACCTCTTCCGAAATCATTTCTTCTGCCCGTATCTCTTTTCTCATCTTATATCGATTCCCCCTTCCATAAAGGTTTCCCTGACTTTCACTCTAAGCCGTGAAAGCTTCGTATCCACTGCGTTTACCGTCATTCCCATCGCCTGCGCAATGGCTTTGGAGGACTGTAAATAGAAATATTTTCGCATCACCAGCTCCCGTTCCTTCTCCGGCAGGGACCGTATCACCTCGTTTAAGTGTCTCACCTTTTCCCTGCGCTCGATTTCCTGCTCCACACCGTACTCCTCATCCGCCAGGACTTCCGCCATCTCCGAAATCTCCTCCCCATGGCGGAGCTCCTCATGACGTTTCACATCCCGCAGCCGGTTTAACGCAGTATTTCTGGCAATTACCTTCAGCCACGCAGTCAGGGATGCACGCTCAAAATCATACCGGTGAATGTTTTTCCAGAGCTTCACATATGTATCGTTGACACATTCCTCGATATCGCTGCTGCGCTTTCCCAGTATTCCGCCAATGATATATACAAGAAGCTTTTCATACTTTTCGGCAAGGGCCTCCATACCTGCATTTTCCTGATGCTTGATCAGTTCCACAATTTCTTCTTCTGTCATTCCTATCCTCCGGAAACCACAGAAGAATCCGGCTGCAAAGCCCGCCGTTTTCTCCTGTGCAATATACTATACACCTGCTGATTTCAAATCTTGCAGATTCTCATCACATCATTTACGGTATTGTCTGATATATCCGAGGACGTGATGACAATCAGTGTTCCGCCCTTCTTCACCATACCGGTCATTTTCGCCTTCATCACGGCATACCGGAACAATTCCTCCGCCGTGTTCATTTCCTGCGCAGGCACCGCGTAAACACCCCATGCGAGCTTTAGCTGGCGAAGCCCCTGCTCCTCCATCGTCACTGCAAGAATCGGGCAGGTTGGCTTGAAATCGGACAGCATCTTCGCCGTGCGGCCGCTTCTGGTTACCACCACAATCGCATCTGCATTCAGATAGCTCGCTGCGCTGTAGGCGGATGCACACACCGCATTGATGACTGTATGCTCCATCTTCATGTGGTCGCGCACAAAATACCGGCTGTAGTTAATGGACTCCTCCGTACTCTCCGCAATCTCTGCCATTGTCTTAACTGCCTGTGCCGGATATGCTCCCGCTGCCGACTCACCCGAAAGCATGATTGCCGTGGTGCCGTCATAAATTGCATTTGCCACATCAGAAACCTCCGCTCTGGTCGGTCTCGGATTCTGGGTCATCGACTCAAGCATCTGTGTGGCAGTTACCACGATTTTACCCGCCTCGTTGCACTTATTGATCATGATTTTCTGTATTGCAGGTATTTTTTTGAAGGCAATCTCTACTCCGAGGTCCCCTCTTGCCACCATGATGCCGTCGCTCTCCTCGATGATGGAATCGAGGTTGTCTGCGCCCTCGCCATTCTCAATCTTGCTGATAATTTTAATGCCTTCCCCGCCGTGGTCCGCGAGAAATTTCTTTAGCCTTCTGACATCATCCGCCGAACGGACAAAAGAAGCCGCGATAAAATCTACCTTCTGCTCAATACCAAACAGAATATCCTCCTTATCGACAGCACTTAAATAAGGCATCGGAATGGAGACATCAGGAATATTGATGCTCTTATGGTTGCTGACCTTGCCGCCGTTGATTACGGTGCAGATGACCTTCGTACCCTTGACCTGCGCCACCTTCAGAGAGATTTTTCCGTCATCCACCAGAATCCGGTCGCCTTCCTTGACGTTCTTTGCCAGTTTGTCGTAAGAAAGACCGATGCGGGTCTCATCGCCGAGGGTTTCCTTGTCGTTATCGAGTGTAAACTGCTGTCCCTCTTTCAGCATGACGCTGCCGCCCTCAAAATCCTTTAACCGGATTTCCGGTCCTTTGGTATCTAACAGTAAGGCGGTCTGCACTCCCAGCTCCGCACTGACTTTTCTGACACGCTCCATCCTCTCACGCTGTTCCTCATGGGTGCCGTGCGAAAAATTGAAACGCGCGCAATCCATACCGTTCAAAATCAGTTTTTTTATCATTTTTTCACTGTCCACTGCGGGACCTAAAGTACAAATAATCTTGGTGCGCCTCATGTTCGTCCCTCCGCTTTGATATTTTGTCTCTTATCAGAGTATACCCTTTTTAACAAAATATTGCAATTGCAGCCGTTCTATTTTTATGATATTTTAATAGAAAAGAACAAAGAATCTCGCGTGCGAGATTCTACGCGTCTGGCGCGTGTTGCTTTAG
>CAMALD010000073.1 GCA_945836355.1 uncultured Lachnospiraceae bacterium
TCGTGGCATCCGCATTGACAAGACCGCCCGCCGCGTATACATCAACGGGGAGGAAAAGACCTTTACCACCAAGGAATTTGATTTGCTCACCTTCCTTGCCGAGAATCCGAATCATGTTTTCACGAAGGAAGAGCTGTTCCAAAAAATCTGGGATATGGAATCCATCGGCGACATCGCCACGGTAACGGTGCATATCAAGAAAATCCGCGAAAAAATCGAGGTGAATACATCGAAGCCGCAGTACATCGAAACTATCTGGGGCGTGGGTTACCGTTTTAAGGTATAAAATCTGATGATAAGCCCCAGATAGTTTCACTCCGTGAGGATGCGCACTCGTGCACAAGGAAGCACTCGGCGCGCGGATATCGGAGATATCCGAATGAAATGGGGCGTAGGATATCGGTTCAAGGTATAATAAAAGCATTGACAAATGCCCCAATATCTGATATCACAGAAATATCGAAAAATAAGTAGTGCGGATGCGCGGATTGAGAGGAAAAAATGGTTATTATTTTACAGTTATTATTGCTTGTGGTCGGATTTGTGATGTTGGTCAAGGGAGCCGACTGGTTTGTGGACGGTGCCGCCGGAATTGCAGAACGGTTTGGAATTCCGCAGCTTGTGGTCGGTCTTACCATTGTGGCGATGGGGACAAGCGCTCCGGAGGCGGCAGTCAGCATTTCATCCGCATTCAAGGGCAGCGCCGACATCACCATCGGCAATGTTGTCGGCAGTAATATCATGAATATCCTTGTAATCCTCGGAATCACCTCGGTGATTGTTGCGGTTGCCGTGCAGAAGTCGACGGTGCGCTATGAGATTCCGTTTATGACCGGCATCACCGTGCTCCTGATGATTTTTGGGATTACCGGCGAGCGGGTAGACCGTCTGGAGGGCGTGATTCTGTGGGTATTTTTCATTCTGTATATCATCTATCTGTACCGCATGACTAAAAATCAGCAGGCGCAGGAAGAGGAGAAGAAGGAGAAGCAGAGTGCATTAAAGCTGATTCTTTCGGTTATCGTCGGTCTGGCCATCGTGGTATGGGGCAGTGATATCGCAGTGGATGCTGCCACAAAGCTGGCGGCGGCAGCAGGCCTTTCGGAGAAGTTTATCGGTTTGACCATTATTGCGCTCGGCACCTCGCTGCCGGAGCTGGTGACCAGTGTATCCGCAGCAAGAAAGGGAAAGGCAGACCTTGCAATCGGCAATATTGTCGGCAGCAATATCGTGAATATTCTGTTTGTCGTCGGCACTACGGCAGTTATCCTTCCGGTACCGTTTGCGGCAGGCTTTCTGGTGGACATGATTATTGCGATTGCCACTGCCGTGCTGCTTTTTGTGTGCGTGGTGCGCAGGCAGAAGCTGACCCGCACGGGCGGCGCAGTCATGCTTTTAGGGTATGCGGCATATTTTGTATATTTGTGTATCGGTAAATAAGGATAGGATGATGGGGTGGTAAGCTCTATGGAAGATTTGGAACAGATTATGCGGCGCATTCACGTATTGTTCGCAAAGTGCGAGCCTTATGGGGATGAGTCGGAAAACCGGATTATTGTGCCGAAAAAAGAAGTGTTTCGGCTTTTGGAACAGTTGAATTACGCTGTGGTGCATATGATGGACCGCTATGAGGGCACTGCCGAGAGCCGGGAGCGGGGATTGGCGGAATATCAGCGAAAAAGTGAGAAGATTATGGAGCAGGCACGGGCGGGCGCGGACGATGTCTATGCGGCTTCACTGATTTATACGGATGGGATGATTGAGGAATTGGAGGCGGTGATTTCCGACGCCAAAGAAAGCCTGTGGGCGGAATATGCCCGTATGGCAGGAAGGCTGGAAGAGCAGGAAAGCATATTGAACGAAAATCAGGAGGAAATCAAGCAGCAGCTTAACTCAATGATTCAGGGCGAGAAGTATCTGCGTCTGGTGGAGCGTGAGAATGCGCGGCTGAAGCGTCTCGAAGCGGCAGGGGCAGAGGATGTGGGAGATGAATACCCGGAGGAAGAGGATGACTGGGAGGAGGAATCCGCATCTGCAGATACAGGGTATGAATACGATTCCGCGGATGAGGTATACTATAAGGAGGACATTCTTTCCGCAGACGAAAACAATCAGAAAGAGCCGGGTTCGGGCGATGGAGAAGATACATCAAGCCGGAAGGAGAAGACGCCAAGTGAGAAGGGTGTCGCCCCTGAAAAGCCAAAGGGCGGAAACAAGCGCACCAGGACCGGAAAAAAGGCAAAGAAAGGACCGGGAGTGCCGGATCTTGAGGCGGAGTGGGCTGCCGAGGAGCAGGCAAAGCCGGTGCGCAAGGTAGGCACTGCCGTGTATCAGGAGGTCGGCCAGTCCTATGACACCCCGGTGAAAAAGGTAAGCTATGAGGTCAGGGTAAATCAGGCATATTTTGACCAGCTTGGCGAGGGCAATGTGGATTTGGACGCAGAGTATTACCGGTGGAAGGAAGAGCAGGCAAAGGCAGAAGCCGGAGAACAGGAAGGCGGGCATCCGGAGGAGGCTTCGCAGAAGGAGAATGACGGAAAGCTGTGGGATGGTCTGCTCAGTCACAAGAAGAATAAGAAGGGGCGCAGAGGAAAGCCTGATAAGCGCTGACAGAGTGTGAAAAATGATGGTTCAAAACAGAAATATATTGGCTTGGATACTTGTTATTCTGATGATGATTGCATCGCTGTTCGGCTGTGCGCGGACGCAGGAGCCGGAAGCACCGCAGGGCGAACAAAAAATCAATATTTCCATCGGAGCGCTCAAGGGGCCGACGGCACTCGGAATGCTGCAGATGATGAACCTGGCAGAGAAAGGCGAGACGCCGGATTGCTATAGCTTTCAGATTGCGGGCACGGCGGATGAACTGACCGCAGCGCTCATTAAGGGAGAGCTGCAGGTGGCAGCACTGCCGTGTAACCTGGCATCTGTACTGTATCAGAAGACGGACGGCGCGGTGCAGATTGCGGCAATTAACACGGGCTGCGTGCTTTACATCGTGGAGAATGCGGATACCATTCATACGGTTGAGGATTTGAAGGGACGCACCATTTACTCCACCGGAAAGGGGACTACGCCCGAGTATACGCTGAATTATTTATTGCGTGCGGCGGGGCTTGAGCCTAAGAAGGATGTAACGATTGAGTATAAATCAGAAGCGGCGGAGGTAGCCGCATTGCTGGCAGAAAAGGCAGACGCGATAGCAATGCTTCCGCAGCCGTATGTTACAACTGCTGCTATGCAGAACGACCGGCTGCGCGTTGCCCTAAGCGTTGCAGAGGAATGGGGAAAATATACAAAGGACGGCAGTGCGGTGGTAACCGGTGTGGTGCTGGTGTCAAAGAGCTTTGCCGAGGAACATCCGCAGCAGCTGCAGGCGCTTCTGGCACAGTATGAAGCATCCACCCGGTATGTGAATGAAAATCCTGCCGAGGCGGCGCTCTTGTCCGAGCATTTTGATATCGTCAAAGCAAAGGCTGCTGAAAAGGCTATTCCGTATTGTAGTATTATGTTTGTACAGGGTGAGGAGATGAAGGAGAAGGTGTCCGGCTATCTGAATGTGCTGTACAATGAAAATCCGGCAAGTGTCGGTGGGGCACTGCCGGATGATGGATTTTATTATTCTATTTTGCCAAATTCCTGATGACTTCTGCATCAGCGTCATCCTTCACCCTGTATAGGGTCCGGGAATAAAAATTATCGTTTACGTCCCAGAGTACAGGTACAAAGCCGCAATCGATGAGCTTGCTTAACACATACTCAAGACATTCGGACGAGGTTGCCCGTTCCGCGTTCTTAGCAAAATTGCTCTGCGGATATCTGGAGGTCGTTTCACCGAGAAAGACAGGAATGTTTTTTTCGGTGAATGCTTTTATCAGCTTATTACACTGGTTGTCGATGTAATTGACCCATGCGGTTCCTCCGATCTGGTTGGACCAGTACATGCTGTTATCCACATAGTGTACGGATACCATAAGCCGGTTTGGCGCCGGGTCGGCGGGCATGATGAATTTGTCCGAGGTGGTGTTGTCGATGTTGGTCCAGTAGCCCGATACAATCAGCACACGCCCGCCGTTGTTTCCGCCGGTTCTGCGCACAGAGTTGACAAAGGCCTGATTGAGTGTGTTGGTCATTTCGTAGGCTTTAGGCTTGGAAAGGTCGGTCAGCCGTCCGTACGAGTTAAACTGGCTGCCGCCAAGGTATTCATTGAAGCCCTCGAATACCAGAGTCGAAGGATAGTCCTTAAAATAATCGGCAATCTGAGTCCAGAGAGTTGTAAAAATGTCCGCACACTCTTCGGTTGTGTGGCGTCTGATGATAAATTCGTCGAAATGGTGGATGTTGATAACAGCATACAAATCAGCATTCATGCAGTAATCGACGATTTCTTTTACTCTGGCGATATACTCCGGATTTATCGTCCAGGTTCCGTCATTTTCCATCATATTTCCCCAGAATACCGGAATGCGCACGGTGTCAAACCCGGCCTCCTTTATGCCGTTGATGACCTCCTGTGTGGTGACCACGGCGCCCCAGCACGTTTCATAATTCTGCGGGGTGTTCAAACCGATGACCGGAATCCATTCATAGCTGGCCTTTTCACAATTGGTGGCGTTGTAGGCCTCCATTGTGTTGCCAAGGTTAAGTCCGATGCCCATCGCAGCTGCAATGTCGGCAGCTTCCGGGAAACCTTCCGGAATCGTGACGATTATCGGGGGTTCTGTGACTGCCGGTGCTACCGTCGGTGTGGGCGTCGGAGTTAGTGTCGGAGTTGGTTTCGCCGTGGCAGTAGAAGCCGGGGTTGAAGTAAGTGTATCCGTTTCCTCAGGGTTTTCGGCAGATGTGGTTGCCCCCGATACGGAAGGAGTATCCGTTACTGTGGATGTCGCGGCATTATCGGCATTGATACCGGTGTCGGAGACATTGCTCCCGCCGGAGCAGCCGGTTGCGAGCAGGATAGCACAAGACAGCAGAAGGGTTAACATTTTTTTCATGATACAATTCCTTTCCATCTATTTATTTTTGGAAAAAGCCAATGTAAAATCAGCCTCAATATGCGGAAGCAATTGAATTTAAAAGATAATCAATTTCACCGACGTCAAAAGTGACCTCATATTTTCCGTCAAGAATATTACCGGCGTTTTCAAGTGCAAGGAAGCTTTGAATCACAAAGGACATCTGGCTATATACTCCTTTACAGCAATCCGTAAGCAGCGTTGCGCACGCGCGGATGGTAATAGCCCTCGTCATTCGGTATCAGATTGTGCATATAAACAATGGAAAGACCTTCCTCCGGGTCTGCCTCGCACCAGGAACCGAAGCCGCCGGTCCAGCCGAATGCGCCGAGCGAGCCGTTCAGATTGCCTGCAGCTTTGTCGATTAAGGTGCGGAAGCCGTAACCGTAGCCGTAGCCTGCATTGTAGGTGTCGGAGAAGGCACCGCCCAGTGTATTGCAGCGCAGCAGGTCGATGGTTTTTCTGCCCATGATTTTGACACCGTCAAAGCTGCCGCCGCAGGCGAGCATCTGCATCAGTCTGGAAAGGTCGCTGCCGGTCGAGAAAAGGCGACCCCATCCGGCTTCGTTTTCGGCACCCGGAAGATGCTTCTTGTCGAAGAAATCAGGTCCCGGCACGAGTTTGCCGTCCGCAGACCTGGAATACAGGCTGACGAGGCGCTCCTTGGCATCGCCAAAGAAGATGGCAGCGGTGTCGGTCATGCCGAGCGGGTCAAAGAGCAGATCCTTGAAGGCATCGTTGACCGGTTTATCGCAGATGACCTCAATCAGTCCGGCGGCAATCTCGCTGGAAAAACCATAAATCCACTGCTCCCCCGGATCGCAGGCCAGAGGAGCCTTAGAGACGGCAGATAAGTGCTCCTGCAGGGTGTAATGCCCCTTAGCCCACAGCGGACGCATGCATTCCTGCATCCCCTTCATGACCGGATCATCGGTCGGACCGTCAGAATTGCAGTACGGAAGACCGCATTTCATAGTCAGAACATCTTTAATCAAAATCGGCCGCGAGGTAGGCACAACCTGCAAGGTGCCGTCCGGCTGTTTTTCGTATTTGGTGCTGCTTTTCCAATCCGGCAGATAATCGCCGACCGGGTCGGTGAGCAGAAATTTACCCTTCTCAAAAAGCATCATCAGCGTAGTATAGAGCGGAATTTTGGACATGGAAGCTAAGCGGAACAGACTGTCCTTTGTAACCGGTGCTTTCGTGGTAAGGTCGCTCACACCCTTATACCCCTCATACAATGTTTTTCCGTTTTGCATAACATGCAGGGAACAGCCCGGCAGCCCCCTCTTAATAAAGCTCTCAAGCAGCGTATCCAGATCTTTTGCAGTTGACATAGTAAACCCTCCGTCTGTCCGGGGATTCGGTCACGAAGCCCCTGATATTTATTTATGAATATCATAGCATGTTTGGAATGTCAGGTCAATGAACTCGAGCAAGCAAATGAATGCTGCAAATGAACTTGAGTTTTCACATTTTGTACCAGTGTTTTCCGTTACAGTAGGCCGAAGGCTGCTTTACTGCAGGATTGCTCTCACTTGTTCCGATTTTTCAGGATGTTTTGGCACATTTTCGGGTATGTGACGCGCCGGTCGCAATGCGCCATCCGTGGCGCTGCTCCCTGATTTTTCCATCACGGAAAAATCGCGCTGTAAATATACAAAACATCCGAAAAATCTAGGAACCGTTCGAATGCAATCTG
>CAMALD010000074.1 GCA_945836355.1 uncultured Lachnospiraceae bacterium
GTGTAATAGGGGCGTGAAATAATGAGAATCGCAATATGCGACGATGAGGAAATCTTTGCAAAAGCAATGGGGAAGGAATTAAGGTCGTTTTTTGCGGACAAGGAGCAGGAATTACAGCTTTTGTATTTTCAAACAGGGGAAGCCCTGCTTGCAGCGATGGACGCAGAGGAGCCGGATTTGTTGTTTATGGATATTCAGCTCGGTGAGGAAGACGGGGTGGAGCTTGTGCGCAGGATAAGAAAACAAAACGACAGCCTGCCGGTCATTTTCCTTACCAATATGGAGAGCCGGGTGCTGGACGGGTATGAGGTGAAGGCCTTTTATTTTCTGTTCAAGAAAGAATATCAGCAAAAGCTCCCGATTATCATGGAGCGTTATCTAAAGGAATATTACTATGCAAACCAGCTTGTGATAAAGGAACACGGCAGTGTGCAGAATGTGTTGATAAAGGATATCTACTGGGTGGAGGCGGACAAAAGAAATACGATGATTCATACGGAAAAGAGTGTGCTTTGTGATGCAAAGCCTATCGGTACCTTCTATAAGCAGCTCCCGGAGTGGCTGTTTATTGAGGCCTACCATTGCCTGTATGTAAATCTCGACCATATCAGCCGCGTGGATGCGGATTCGCTTCTGCTCGATAACGGCGAGGCGGTACCGGTGAGCAGAAGAAACCGGAAAGAGGTAATGGCAGCAGTGATGCGCAGAATGGCGGTAAAATGAGTGATAAGATGAAAACAAAAAGCTTTCTGCTGCTTGTGCAGATGGCGGTAATTGCGTTGGTACTTCTGTTGAACGGTTTTTTATTCTATTCGATGGAATGCACGAACGAATATTTACAGAGCAGGGATGTATGGGGAAATACACAGACGGTGCGCAGAGCTGATCTGAGGCTCCAGCAGCAGATTATACAAAATCTTCCGGATGATAACGAGCAAAGTCTGCTTTACCTCGAAAAAAAGATTCGGAAAATCGAGGAGGAAAAGGAAGAGGAGGAAAAAAGACAAAAGCAGCTGGAGAAGGAAAAACGGCGGGGAGGGCAGATGCCGCCGCTATCACAGGATGCTATTGCGGAACAGCAGGAGACCGGGGTAGTGGCAGCCGCCATTGAAGACCCGGCAAATTATAGCTACATTCAAGAGCTGGTGCAGGAGACCGTGTCCTATGAGGAATATATCGGTCAGATAGAAAGCAGCGCGCAGAGCATGGCGCAGACAGCAATCTTTCGTGCCGGCTGGTTTGTGAGCAATATCACCAGATGCCAGAGAGATTTTTACGGGCTGGGACTTTTGGAGGTTACTCCGATGCTGGATTATGGCGTGAATGCCTGTATCAATTACCGTGTCACCGATGTGTTTGCCATCTGCATGGCGGCGGCCTTTGGTATTTTGCTGTACATATTTTATAAAAACCAGAATTATTCCATGGTTCTGGGAGAGCCGTGGACAGCAGTAAAGAGTATGGGGCTTCTGGCATTTGGCATTATCGCAATGTATGCCGCCAACTGGCTTCTGACGCAGCGTTTTATCGATGATATCGGAGTCAATGTCAGCATACAGTCGTTTTCCGCCTTCCGCACATGTCCGTATGTGATAAAGCTATACGGCTTCCTTGCCGTATGGCTGATCCTCAAAGTGTCAGCATATCTGCTGTGCTGTCTGACGGTGGTCGGCATATTGACATACAGCGGCGCACGGAAATATCTGCTGCTCGCAGCAGCGGCGGTATTGATACGTCTGGAGCTGTTTTTCAGCCAATATGACGGCACTTCGCCGGTAGCTATTTTCCTGCGGGAGATCAATTTTTTCTCTGCAGTCAATCCGGAGCGCTTTTTTAACCGCTACCTGAACCTGAATATTGCCGGGAGCGCGGTATCGCGGATGGCGGTGTTTATACCGGTGTGGAGTGTCACCTGCGTCCTGGGAAGCTTCTGGGCCGTGAAGAGATTGAAGCATTTTCATTCACAGGTGCAGCAAAAGGTGCAGACCGCGTATTATGACGAGATTAACCAGCGTTATCAGGAGACCAGACAGATGTGGCATGATTTCCACAACCATCTGCTGGCAATACAGGCATTGAATGACAGCGGAGATCACGAGGGCGCAAACCGATACGTGCGGGAGCTGACAGAGCAGATTGACCACAATCTGCTTCCGGCCAAAACCGGATGCAATCCGGTGGATGTGCTCCTGTTCAAAAAGAATCAGCTTGCCGTGCAAAAGGCAATCACCTGCAGATTTATCGTAAACTGCTCTCTGGCAGAAACCGGGGTCAGCGAGTTTGATCTGTGCAGCATTCTCGGCAATCTGATGGACAATGCGCTGGAAGCGGTATCGGAGCTTTCGGGAGAACAGCGCACCATTGAGCTGACAATCAAAAGACAGAATGCAATGCTGTATCTTTCCTGTGAGAACCCTTATATGGGCGAAAGAAAGCAGGAGCATGGACAGCTTGTGACCACAAAAGCCGACTCCGCGCGGCATGGAATCGGACTGTCCTCCATCCGGCAGATCAGTAAAAAGTACCGCGGGTACGTGAATGTTCAGACCGAAAATCAGATATTTTTCGTGCAGGTGCTCTTAAACGAGCGAAAATGACCACTTGTGCCGATAAAACAACCACTTCTGCGCAGGTGGTTGTTTTTGCGTTAAAAGCTGTTTATACTGGGGTCAGCATCAAGCAGGGAAGGGAGCCACGAAAAAATGCTGGAAGTAAAGGAGCTTACAAAACAATATGGATCGTTTACCGCACTGGATCATCTGAACGTAACCTTCGACAAGGGGGTGTATGGTCTGCTCGGACCGAACGGAGCGGGAAAATCCACCTTCTTAAATCTGATTACCGATAATATCCCGCGTACCGGCGGGGAGATTCTGTATAATGGGAAGGATATACGCTCACTCGGAGCCAGATATCGCAAGCAGGTTGGATACACACCGCAGCTGCAGGGAATGTATGAAAGCTTTACGGCAAGAGATTTTCTGCATTATATCGGAGCCTTAAAGGGAATGCGCCTATCTGCGTGCCGTAAGCAGACGGAGGAATTTTTGGAGGTGGTAAACCTTTCAAAGGATGCGCATCATCTACTCGGCTCGTTTTCCGGCGGAATGAAACAGAGAGTGCTGCTTGCGGCAGCAATGCTGGATGAGCCGGAGATATTGATTCTGGACGAGCCGACTGTGGGACTGGACCCGAAGGAGCGAATCCATCTGCGCAATTATATCGCATCCATTGCACGCAACCGTACGGTGCTTTTAGCCACCCATGTGGTAGACGATATCGAAAGCATTGCCGGCCGCGTATTGATGCTCAAACAGGGGAGGATGTGCGGCTTCGACAGTCCAGCGCATCTGATTTCGCAGATCAGCGGTCATGTAGGGGAGACGCGCGGCAGCTATGAGGAGATTCTGGAGCTGAAGCAGCAATATCCGAACGGAAAGCTGATGCAGCTGGAGGATGGCTTCTGCCTGCGCATTGTGGCGCAGGAGCTGCCGGAGAATTTTTCGAGAGTGGATGTGGGACTCACGCTGGAGGATGTTTACCTCTACTACGCCGTGATGTAGAAAGGAGAGGACATGAAAAGAATACTTCTGTTATTGACTCTCCTGCTTTTTCTGAATGTTACCTTTTGTTTTTATCAGTGTAACGAGAGCACAACCAACACACTGGAGGGCGAAGCCCTGCAGGAGTATCTGCTGAGCTACCCGCAGTATCTTGAGGAGACACAGCAGAATGCAAACCGCCTGTTGAATGTTCCTTTTTATAAAAATGATTCGTCCTTTGCCGGGAGGAACATCAAAAAGACGGTGGAGGATTATCAGACACTGCGCGGTGTGAAGCCGGAAAACGGGGAAAACAGGGGGATTGTAACCTTCCTGAACTATCAGCTGACGGATATTCTGTTTCTGGTATTTGGTGCAAGCCTCATTCTTCGTTTTCATCAGGAGCAAAAGACGGGGATGCATCTTCTGGTGAGGACTACGGCGCGCGGCAGAATGCCGGTGGTGCTGGCAAGGATTGCGGTGTATTTTGCGGGAATGGCGATCAGTGCGGCGCTGCTTTACGGGAGTACCTTTCTGGTAGTCTCCGTAACCTATCCGCATGCGGAGCTGGGGCGTGCGATTCAGTCGGTTCCGGAGTTCATGCAGTGTGCCTATCCCATCACCATCGCAGAGTATCTGATTGGGAGCGTCTGCCTGAAGTATCTGGCAGGTCTGTTATTCGGGCTTTTGTTGTTTGCCCTGCAGGGAATTTTCCACAGCAGCCTGTCGGCAGTTCTTCTTCTGCTCCTGTCCGCCGGAGAATTTTTGCTGTACCGGCTGCTCCTGCCTACAAGTGCATGGGCGGTGATAAAATACTATAATCTGTTTTCGGTGCTTTACGCCCGGGATGCGTTTGTGCATTATCACAATCTGAATGTTTTCGGTCATCCGGTATCAATCTTAAAAGGGCAGATGATTTCGGGTGCCGCAATATGCCTCATCCTGATCGGCGCTTGTATCTATTTTTACGGGATTGCGTACTATACGCGCAGAAATCCTTTTGCACGCCAGGGAGAGCGGATTATGGCGTGGGTGAGCAGGCACAAGCCTTGTCTTCCGGCTTTCTTGTGGGAATGCAAAAAGCTTTTGATTTCCCAGAAGGGGCTGGTGATTCTGCTTGCGGTGTTTTATCTTGCCTTCAGTGCGTCCACAGAGCTGCGCTATCTGGATATGAGAAATCCGTATGAGCTGCACTGGTATGAGGATTTCGGCGGAAAGCTCGACCGGGAAAAATACGGGCAGATGACAGCGGAGCAGGAAAAAATGCAGAATCGGCTGGACAGACTCTATATCTCCAGGCAGCGACTGGAACAGACCCTGTTAGAGATGCAGGCGGGGGGAGCCGACGGTGCAGCAATCGCGCCGATATCGAAGTCCCTTTCCGACGTACAGCAGCGCATCGATAAGCTTGAGAAGGAGCTGGTCGGGCTCGGAAGGGTACTGGATAATGTCAGTTCAGCGATGGAGTATATGGAAAGAACGGGAAGAGAGCTCGCGGTTCTCGAGCCCTACAGCTATAATCTGCTGCTGCGGGATGACGAAAAAACAGTGAGGAGAAACCAGCTCTATATCCTGATTGCGGTGATTTTATCCTTTTCGGCTGTGATGTCCTGGGAGCAGACCTCCCACATGAAAATGACACTGCATACGCTTTACCGCGGAAGAAAAAGGAACATTCTATACAAGGTCCTGCTGGTGATTCTGTGTTCCGGGGCAACTGCCGTTGCCATCCATATGATTCAGTTTTTGCAGATTGGGAGAAGCTTCCCGTACCATGATTTTGATTATCCGGTGCAGAGCATAGAGTGCATGAGGAATTTCCCACTCTCTATCAGTATCGGAGCATATCTGATTCTGTTATTTGTCATGCGGGGACTTGGAGCAGCATGCGCAGGATTATGCGTGATGGGAATCAGCAGGCTGAGTAAGGACCGGGTGACCTGTATCATCCTGTGCTGTGCCGTCTTGCTGTTTCCGACGATTTTATTATCGGTTATTTAGAAAAAAATCAGGTGTTTTGAAGATGTCAGAAGGCAAAAAAGGAGGAGATTTGTAATGAAAAACTTGAAACGATGGATTGGAGTGCTGCTTGTGGCGGCAATGTTTACAGGCTGTGGGAAGGAAGAGCTTGTGATGGAGGATTATGTGAGGGAGAATCCTCAAAGCAGCAGAGGAAATATTATGAAGACGGATACCGGCTTTTATTACAATGCCGAAACAGGTCAGCTATTATCGCTGCACTATTATGATGTGGAGAGCGGTCAGAATATTTTTCTGTGCAGCAAGCCGGAGTGCAAGCACGATGGGAATGAGTTCTGTACAGCGACGAGTGATAAGTATAGGGTAAACAGTACTTATCTGTATGGCGGGCGTATCTATATTGCGGTTGTTGAGAATAGTGAATCTGTGTTCAATTTCAAATTATTAAGCGCAGCTGCCGATGGCACGGAACTTTCGGAGGTGGTGACCTATTTATCGGTAAATGACACTTCGATGATGCCGATTCTCGGGGGGCTTTCAAGGGAAATGATTATTCATCGGGGGAAGGCTATTTTGACCTATCAGCTGCGAAATAAAGACAATATGGAGGTGGGAATCAACGGAACCTTCATTTATGACCTTAAGACGAAGGAGCTGACCCGGCTCACAGAGTATACGCTCGAGGAAAGCGAAGACGCACAGACACGGTTTAGCGCGTACGGGGATTATATTTATTACAATACGAAAATAGGACATAAAAACGTTCTCTCCAGATATAATGTTCTGGATGGCAGTATCGAGGATATGAAGCTGCAGGTAAGCTATAACGGAGATTATGCGGTCATGGACGAGGACACGATTTATTATGTTCGCGGCGGAAACAGCTTATATGAGTATCATCCGAGTACCGGGGAGACCACCGAGCATAAGGATGTATTCACGCGCAAGGAGACGGTAGAAATATCCGATGGTATTACCTTTGAGAATAAATATCCGTATACTCCAACGGACATTATGACAGATGGGAATTACCTTTTTGTCGGAGTGAATGTCGCTATGAAT
>CAMALD010000075.1 GCA_945836355.1 uncultured Lachnospiraceae bacterium
CACATCCTTAGCGGAGCACTTTTTACATTATAGAAAACTGTCGCAATTACCTATAATGTAAAAAAACGCCCCAAGCGTAAACGCTTAGGGCGAACAATTGTCCGTGGTACCACCTAATTTCAGATTTCTCTGCACTCTGACCGGCCTTACAGCCGCCTCCATATAACGGTCGAACCCGTTCCTCTCTGCCTGCCAAGCCAATAAGCTCTTTTTCTGAAGAGGAATACTCCCGGCTGCCTTCCATGCCGTCGCGGAAAGACTCTCACCATGAACCTGCCGCAAGGCCCCGCCCCGCAGACTCCCATCTTCTCTCTGAACCGCTCCCGCACATGTACTACTTCCGTTCACTGTATCTTACATTACATGATGCTATTATAACGACAAACATCCGGGCTGTCAAGATGAATATGCCTGAGTTTTCGTATTTTGTCAATACACTGTCATTGTAAAAACACGAGCAAAAAGAATTACATCCCCATCGCTTCCATTACCGCAAGTGACTTCATCTCATGATTTACGTGCTTTTTTATGTAGTGCTCCACCACGTCGGCCAGCTCCGCAAGCGCCTCATCCTTCAGGGTAAAATTAAAAAGCTTTGTGCTCGGCGTCTGCACAATATACTGCATTGCATACAGTGCTGACGGAGACAGCTGGTACATGGATGGGAACTGCTGAAACGGATTTGCCGCCACAGCTTCTGCCTTCGGATATTTGAGGTCTGCGCCTGCGCAGTCCGCGCACACGACACCGTCCCTGCGCATAAAAAAGTGCGTCAGATTTTCCTTTGCCCCGCAGCACACACATTCCTGCACCAGCGGTGCCTCTCCCTCAAGGCTGATCATTTTCAGCTCGAAGATGCGGCGCACCAGCCTGGCATCATATTTTCCGCTTTCCAGCGCACGGAGTGACTGATAAAGCAGCTTTAACACCTCGCGCTCGTCATTGCCCTCGCGTGTATAATAATCCGCAAACTCGCAAAAATACATACCAAGGTACATTTTCGTCAAATCATCGCGCATTCCCTGAAAATAGTTGGCAACCTGCGCGTTTGTGACGGTGTAGGAATTCCTGCCGGCATATGTGGTGAATTCACCGAAGGTGAACGGCTGACTGCATGCAAGAAGGGAGCTGGTAGGTTTCCTCGCTCCCCTCGCAAATACGCTGATTTTGCCGCGCTCTACCGTCAATATTGTCAACCGTTTATCGTATTCTCCCATCGGCATTGCCGATAGAACCATCCCATTCACGGTAAGCGTCCCGTTCATCATCCTCTACCTCGTCATCATCGTTATCCGAATATCGGTTGTGCAGCCGCTCGTATCCGGCTTCCTCTTCCTCCTCCGGTATTCCGTAGGATTCTCTGGCGCATGCCGTATAGTTGAGGTAATCCATCACATCCCCTGTCTGCTCAAACCGTTTCCAGTAATTCTCTCTATTTTTCATTTTCGCGCCTCCCTATCTGCTTTTATACAGATAGGTTAACCGCATCAAATGCATTTTAAACTATCAAATACTGGTAATCACATACCTTTTTTCGATTAAATCTGCTCTGCGTTGTAGCCGAAATTTTTAATCATGGAATCGCTGTCGCGCCAGTCTTTGCGCACCTTGACCCACAGCTTCAGATTGACCTTGGTATCGAGCAGATTTTCCATCTCGATACGTGCCTGTGTACCGATTTTTTTCAGCATCGCGCCCTGCTTGCCGATAATGATACCCTTGTGGGAATCGCGCTCACAGATAATGGTCGCATCGATATCGATGATTTGTCCGTTCGGGCGCTCCTTCATCCGGTCGATTTCCACTGCGATACCGTGCGGTATTTCATCCGAAAGCAGCCGAAGCGCCTTTTCACGCACGATTTCAGCCACAATCTGACGTTCCGGCTGGTCGGTCACGGTGTCCTCATCATAGTACATCGGACCCTCCGGCAAATGCTTGAACAAGACATCCAAAAGCTGGTCGGTGTTTTCAGCCTTTAATGCCGATACCGGCACAATGTCCGCAAAGTCGACCAGATCCTTGTACGCCGCAATGAAGGTAAGTATTTCCTCTTTCTTTACCGTATCAATCTTATTGATGACCAGCACGACCGGAGTATCTGCCTTGGAAAGCTTTTCCGCAATCATCTGCTCGCCTGCTCCGATGTATGTCGTAGGCTCCACCAGCCACAAAATCACATCCACCTCATCCAGGGTGCGCTCCGCTACGGTAACCATGTACTCTCCGAGCTTATTTTTCGCCTTGTGAATCCCCGGTGTGTCAAGAAAGATAATCTGTCCGCGCTCCTCGGTATACACCGTCTGAATGCGGTTTCTGGTAGTCTGCGGCTTATTCGATGTGATTGCAATCTTCTGACCGATCAGAAGATTCATCAATGTAGATTTTCCGACGTTCGGCCGCCCTATCAGGGCGGCAAAGCCGGATTTATATTCCTTTTCCATTATAAAAGTGCCTCAATCTTTCCAAACATTTCTTTTGATTCCGCAATCTTTGCCTCACTGCCGACGACACACATGCAATCCTGCTCCATCAACGCCTTAAAGAGCGGTGCGTATGCTCGGATGTCCTCCGGCGTGGTATTCAGCCTCTCGTCACGCAGCCTCTGCAATTCCTCGTAGGTGGTGCCTGCCAGGAAGTGGTTGAACGAACGGTTGCCAAGCTGGCGCGGGCTCAGCGGTGCATCCAGATCACCGAAGGTACCGACGATATACTTGGTCATATCGCGCTCATCGGCTTCAAAATCGCGCAGGAACTCCCATGCATGGTCAAACACTTCCACCGTGTTCTTCAGGTTTGGATCACGGTAGGATACCAGAGAGTAGGAAGCATTCAAATCGTTAAAATTACACATGCAGCCGTATGCTCCGCCATGTACCCTGACCTTATCCCAGAAATAGCCGATGGAGAGAATCTTGTTCATGACGTTCATCGAGCCGCCGGTCTTCACGCCGGTCTTTGCGTAGTTTCCGCATTTTGCCACATACTGTACCTGACCCGGGCAGGTGAAGGCTTCCTTCTCTTTGGTCAGCTCAAAGCCCATATTGGCGGCGCGGAAACGCACATCACCCTTTATGCTCTCGCCCGGAAGAGGCTCTGCAATTACGGTGAGCTTCTGCAGTGCCTGCTCGATACCCTCTGCCTCAGCCGTGATATTTACCAGCAGGTTTTCCTTCTTGAAGAGAATCGTGCACAGCTTCTTCAATTCTGCCACCAGCTCATCCGCTTTCTCATCAAAATGCTCGGCAAGCTCACGGATAAAACGGTAAAAGCCGATTCCATCCGTATATTCATTGAAAACAGAGTTTTCATACTGGAACGCGAGTGCACGGCGCGCTGCAATGCTGTGTGCTCTCTGCATCAGATCCATCTGCTTCTTAGAGCAGATTTCCTGCACAATCTCCTTTAAGCGCACCACATCGTCCAGCTTGTTGCAGTACAGCATCTCGTTTACCAGCTCGTACGCCTTTGCAAGCTTGTCGTACATTGTTGTGACGGAAAACACAAACGCCGGGCGGTAATATGAGACATCCCCATTCTTCAAATAGGTTTCCACACTGGTATAGATGCCGCCGGTCTCAATAAACATCTCATTGTCAAACTCACGATATGTGTAATGCTCCGAATCCATATAGCCGAGCACCACAGAAAGCAGGCTCAGATACGGCACCTGCTCCTTCTTCAGCTCGTTTGCGTCAAAAAGAAGCTGCACATAGGCGATACCGTTGGTAAATACCTCCTGCGTTACCGCATTAAGCCCTGCTGCCTTGCGCTCTTTGGAAAGCAGCGGCAGTGCCTCCTTTTTGATATCCGAACGCTGCAGCACCGGCAGTGTGTTGATTGCTTCCTCGCTGTCCGGAGTATCCTGATATTCCTTCAGCCTGCGCTGCTTTTCTTTGATTTTCGCAATCTCCGCCTCGCTTAAGGATGCCTTATATGCGGCAAGCTTATCCTTTAATATCTGCTCTCTCTTCGCGGTAAGCCCTGCCTCCGGCTTCATGGTGAAGACGGTCGCATGGTTTGGATTCAGCAGATATTTGCGAATCAGTTCCTCAAAATATCCGGTGCCGATTTCTTTCTTCAGCTCCGAAAACAGCTCGTTGCCCCGCAGATATTCAAATGCCTTATCATCATCAAACAGCCATGTCGCAAAGGACATCATGCTGAGCATGAGCCCCTTCGGGTATCCGCCGTAATCAGCCTCGCGGTAGCGGAACTCCTGACGGTTGATAGCCGAACGCAGGGAGCGCTCCGGCACGCCTTCCTCGGCAATCCTTTCCAGCTCGTCATGGATGATACGCAGGAATTCGTCTTTCTTGTCCTCGTCGGTATTCTTCGCGATTATGGAGAAATACGGCTGGAGAACATTGGTGTTTACATTGCTCATAATCGTTGGCGCCACGCCCGCCTTTACCAGCTTCTGATAAACCGGTCCCACCGGCGAAAACAGCACTCCGTTTAAAATATCCATAGCCGTGCAGAGCTTCACGTCACACACATCGCCAAACATCAGATTGTAGCTGAGGTAGGTCTTGCCTGCCGTATCCTCCCCTTCGGATATCGGATAACCGGACACAATCTCCCTGCACTCACCAAACGGCTCCTGCTTCCGGATGGACGAATCCACTTCGATGGCATCGTACTTCGACAGATACTCCGCATCCAGCCACTCCAGGCGCTCCTTCACATCCATATCGCCGTACAGGTAAATATAGCTGTTGGACGGATGGTAAAATCTGCGGTGGAAATCAAGGAAATTCTCATAGGTCAGCTCCGGAATCACCTCAGGGTCTCCGCCGGATTCCACACCGTACGCATTATCCGGATAAAGAGAGTGCGTCAGTTCCCTTCGAAGCACCTGGTCCGGAGACGAGAACGCCCCCTTCATCTCGTTATACACGACACCGTTGATGGAGAACTCACCCTCCTCCGACACTTCATAGTGCCAGCCCTCCTGCATGAAAATCTCCTCATGGTGATAAATATTCGGGTGGAAAACTGCATCCATGTACACGGACATCAGATTTTTAAAATCACGGTCATTGCAGCTTGCCACCGGATACATTGTGTGGTCCGGTGCCGTAAATGCATTGAGGAAGGTGTTGAGTGAGCTCTTCATCAGCTCCACAAAAGGATCCTTGAGCGGATATTTCTCCGAGCCGTTCAATACCGTATGCTCGACAATGTGCGCCACGCCGGTACTGTCCTGCGGCGGTGTGCGGAAGCCCACGGAAAACACCTTGTTGTCATCATCATTTGCAAGTACACAGATGCGCGCGCCGGACTTTTTGTGGCGCATCACCACGCCCTGACTGCGGCTGTCCTTTAATTCTTCTTCATACATCAGCTCATAAGCCGGTGTTAACATTTCTTTTCCTGTCATGCTACTATGCCCTTTCTGGTTTTCTTTGATATAGGATTACCGAACGGAAAACTTATATACGGTTGCGGACTCAAACTCTTCTCCTGCTTTGATTCTCCCGCCCGGGAAGGCTGCAATGTTTGCGGTATTCGGGAAGAACTGGGTCTCAAAGCAGATGGCATCGCGGCTGTGATATACCTTGCCGCCCTTGCCCTTCTCCTTGCCGTCGATATGGTTTGCGGAGTACAGCTGCATGCCCGGAAGATCGGTAAACACCTCCATGCAGCGCCCGGTGGTTTCGTCATAGAGCTCTGCCACCTTCTCCACCGCACCTGACTCTATGTGATTCAATACATAGTTGTGGTCATAGCCGAAGCCCTCTTTTAACGGCTTGTAGTCTGCCTCGATATCCTGCCGGATGGTCTTCATGGTGCGGAAGTCCATAGGAGTACCGGTAACATCGATATAATCGCCGGTCGGAATCAGATTCGGATCGGTAGCGGTGATACGGTCGGCATTAATCCATACCTTGTGGTCAAGCACGGTTCCGCTGCCCTCACCCTTCAGGTTAAAATACGAGTGGTTGGTAAAATTCAATACCGTATCGGCATCGGATACCGCAAAGTACTCGATGACCAACTCATTGTCATCCGTCAGAGTGTAAGATACCGTGATATCAAGGTTGCCCGGGAAGCCCTGTTCCATATCCGGGCTGAGTCTGGAAAGCTCCACGGTGGTGCTGTCTGCCTCCTCTATAATTTCAGCCTCGTACATCACCTTGTTGTAGAAGGGCTTTCCGCCGTGCAGACAGTTTGGACCATCGTTCTTCTGCAGGGTATATGTCCTGCCGTTTACTTCAAATTTTGCGTCTGCGATACGGTTAGCCACACGTCCGATAAAGGAACCGTAGCCCGGTCCGTTTACCTCATAGCCGCTCACATTGTCGTAGCCGAGATTAACATCGGCAAGTTTTCCGTCCCTGTCAGGCACGATGATATCCACAATGACCGCACCGTAATCGGACACCGATACCTTCATTCCCTTCTTATTTGTCATCGTATAGAGTGTTGCTTTTGCTCCGTCCTTCGTTGTGCCGAACGCTTTTGTTGTTACGCCCATAATACCCTCCGTTTATTATCTTTTTCTGCACTTTCCGAGGTGCATATACCGGATTCAGTATACCATTTTTCCTTTTTT
>CAMALD010000076.1 GCA_945836355.1 uncultured Lachnospiraceae bacterium
TTTGCTGGCAACGCTTGCGGACGGGCAGAGTATTCTTAAGGGAGTCTTGTTTTCGGATGATTCCCGATATTTTATGAAATGTGTGCAGGAGCTTGGATTTTCTGTCAATATTGATGAGGAAAATCACACGGTCACGCTGATGGGAAACGGCAGTGAGATTCCAAAATCGGAGGCGTCCATTTATGTGGGCAGCGCAGGAACAGCAGCGCGTTTTCTGACGGCACTGCTGGGTATTTCAAAGGGCCGATATGTTCTCGACGCATCCGGGCAGATGCGCAAGCGCCCGATGGCGCCTCTGCTTCAGAGTCTGCGTGAGCTGGGGGCGGATATTGTGTGTACGGAAAAGGAGGGCTTTTTCCCATTCGTTATCAATTCTGCAGGTGTAGATAAGCAGGAAATAGCAATCAATATTGATGACAGCAGCCAGTTTCTGAGCGCGCTGCTGATATCCTGCTGCCGCACCGGCAGGGATTTTCGCATTCACGTAAACGGAAGTCATGGCATGGCATATATCGATATGACGACGCGAATGATGGAGGAGTTTGGGGTGCATGCCATCCGAGAGGAAAGGGCAGGAAGGATATCTTACCTGATTCCGGGAAATCAAGGCTACCGGGCGCGCGAGTACCGGATTGAGCCGGATGTATCCGCCGCCTGCTATTTCTATGCGCTGGCAATGCTTCTGGGCACCGAGGTGATCGTGGCCCATGTGAATAAAGATACGTTGCAGGGAGATATTAAGCTATTGGATGTGCTGTGTGAGATGGGTGGCACAAGATATGAAACAGAGGACGGTATAGCGCTGAAAGGGCCGGAGAACGGACAATTTCATGGTGTGACCGTGGATATGCATGCCTTTTCCGACCAGGCACTGACCCTGGCGGTGCTGGCACCGTTTGCAGATTCACCGACCACCATCACCGGCATCGGGCATATCAGGGGGCAGGAATGCGACCGCATTGCCGCGATACTTAACGAATTGGGTAAATTGGGAATTTATTGTGAGGAGCGGGAGGACGGTGTTAAAATTTATCCGTCCGGCACCGATGCGGCAGGGATGAACCCGGAGCATACGATTCACGGAGGTGTGGTTACTACATACGATGACCACCGTGTAGCCATGAGCTTTACCTTGATTGGGCTTCGCGTGCCGGGAATCGTAATCGACCGGCCGGAATGCTGCCGGAAGACGTTTGAAACCTATTATGATGTACTGGAAAAGGCATGCAGGAGGTTAATATATGCCAAAGAAGAATGAGAAACGTCATATAATCAAGACTGTCCTTCCGGGCAGTATTGCCGATGAAATGCAGCTGGAACCCGGGGATGAACTGCTCCGTATCAACGGCAAAAAGATGGAGGATGTGTTTGACTACCATTATCTGGTGAATGATGAGTTCCTGACCGTTTTGGTGCGCAAGAGCTCCGGTGAGGAATGGGAGCTGGAAATCGAAAAGGACTACGAGGAGGATCTTGGAATTACCTTTGAGGAGAGTCTGATGGACTCGTACCGTTCCTGTCGGAACAAGTGCATTTTCTGTTTCATTGACCAGATGCCGCCGGGAATGCGTGAAACGCTGTATTTTAAGGACGATGATGCAAGATTATCGTTTTTGCAGGGTAATTATATTACGTTGACAAATATGAGCGACGAGGATGTGGAGCGTATCTGCTTCTACAAACTTTCGCCGATCAACATATCGGTGCATACGATGAACCGCGAGCTGCGCTGCAAAATGCTGCACAACCGCTTTGCAGGGGATGCGCTGGATAAAATCAGACACTTTTATGATGCCGGAATTACGATGAATTCACAGATTGTGCTGTGCAAGGGAATCAATGACGGCGCTGAGCTTGATTATAGCATTGCGGAGCTGGAAAAGCTGATGCCCTATATGACAAGTGTATCGGTGGTGCCGGTCGGCAAAACGAAATTCCGCGAGGGGTTGTATCCGCTTAAAAGCTTCGGAAAAGAGGATGCAAGGCTTGTGCTGGAGCAGATTTTTAAATGGCAGGAAAAGCTGCTCAAAAAGCATGGCACGAGGTTTGTCCATGCGAGTGATGAATGGTTTATCACCGCCGAAATGCCGATTCCCGCAGCGGATTATTATGAAGGCTACGGTCAGCTTGAAAACGGTGTCGGTATGGTGCGTTCCCTGATGGATGAGGTGGAGGAAACGCTTCAGGACATGGTGGGCGATGACAGAGAAAAGGAGCTCTCCGTCGCAACCGGTGTGCTGGCGGCACCGATTTTGCGTGAGCTCATCGGCAGCATTCAGAAGAAATTCCCGAAGATTACCGTGCATCTTTATGCCATCGTCAATCATTATTTCGGTGAGGAGATTACCGTTGCCGGGCTTGTGACGGGAACGGATCTGATGGAGCAGCTTGCCGGGCAGCCTCTGGGCGAATATCTGTGTATCCCTTCGGTGATGATAAGACCGCAGGAGCAGGATTTTCTTGACGATTACACGGTAAATCATGTACAATCATCTTTACAAACCAGAATCCGTATTGTAAAATCGGATGGGGCGTCATTGGTACATTCGATTATCGACCCTTTTTTGGAAGAATAAAGAATCGTTTCCGATGAGCGTGCATCAGAAAGGCGTGGTTATTATATGAGTAGACCTGTAGTGGCAATCGTTGGTCGACCGAATGTAGGAAAATCAACATTGTTTAATGCTCTGGCCGGTGAGCGTATCTCTATTGTAAAGGATACACCGGGGGTTACCAGAGACCGTATTTATGCAGATGTGACATGGCTGAACAATCAGTTTACCATGATTGATACCGGCGGTATCGAGCCGGAAAGCAAGGATATGATGCTTACCTATATGCGTGAGCAGGCGCAGATCGCAATTGACACTGCGGATGTCATTGTTTTTGTGACAGACGTGCGCCAGGGGCTTGTGGATGCGGACGGAAAGGTGGCTGAGATGCTTCGCCGCTCCGGAAAGCCGGTGATTCTCACGGTCAACAAGGTTGATAATTTTGAGAAATTCATGCCGGATGTGTATGAGTTCTATAACCTGGGCATCGGTGATCCGGTTCCGGTTTCGGCGGCTTCCATGCTTGGCTTCGGCGATCTTCTGGATAAAATTGTGGAATACTTCCAGGCGGAGGATATGCAGCAGGAAGAGGACGAGCGTCCGCGTATTGCTATTGTCGGCAAGCCGAATGTAGGAAAATCCTCGATTATTAATAAGCTGCTGGGAGAGAACCGTGTGATTGTATCGGACATTGCGGGCACCACTCGCGATGCCATTGACACGGCAGTGACCTGGAAGGATAAGGAGTATGTCTTTATCGATACCGCCGGTATGCGCCGAAAGAGCAAGATTAAAGAGGAAATCGAGCGTTTCAGTATTATTCGTACCGTGACGGCAGTGGAACGTGCCGACGTTGTAGTCGTTGTGATTGATGCCTCCGAGGGTGTAACCGAGCAAGATGCAAAGATTGCCGGTATCGCACATGAGCGGGGCAAGGGAATTATCATTGCGGTAAACAAATGGGATTCCATCGAGAAGGATGACAAGACCATTTACAAGCATACAGAGAAGATCAAAGAGATTCTTTCTTTTATTCCGTATGCGGAAATCCTGTTTATCTCTGCGTTGACGGGGCAGCGTATTACAAAGCTTTTTGACTCGATTGAGGTGGTCATCCAGAATCAGAACATGCGTATCCAGACCGGTGTTCTCAACGAGATTATGATGGAGGCAACGGCATTGCAGCAGCCGCCTTCCGATAAGGGCAAGCGCCTGAAGCTGTATTACATTACCCAGGTGGCGGTCAAGCCGCCGACATTTGTCATTTTTGTCAATGATAAAGAGCTGATGCACTATTCTTATACAAGATATATCGAGAATAAGATTCGTGAGGCTTTCGGTTTTGCGGGTACTTCGCTGAAATTTATCATCAGGGAGCGCACCGAGAATAAATGATTATAAAATGTAAAGCATAATGGGAGGATAGGCTATGGTATGGCGGATTATACTGTGTCTGATTTGCGGGTACGGTTTTGGCTGTATTTCGACCGGATATATCGTCGGAAAAATCAATCATGTAGATATTAGAAATTATGGAAGCGGCAATATCGGTACCACTAACACGATGCGTACACTCGGAAAAAAGGCCGGTGCAATCACTTATGTCGGGGATGTTGCCAAGGCAATGATTCCGATGCTGGTTGCGAGGCTTGTCATCTTCAGGGATGTTCCGTATGCGGAGCTTTTAGGTCTGTACGTCGGTCTGGGTGTGGCAGTCGGTCATAATTTTCCGTTCTGGCTGCATTTTAAGGGTGGCAAGGGGATTGCTGTTACTTCCGGCGTGATGGCCGCACACGACCCGCTTGCGATTCCTCTGTACCTGATATCTTTTATCATCAGCGTTGCGGTTACAAAATATGTCTCGGTTGGCTCTCTTGTGATTGTGACCATATTCCCGATTTGGATCGGAATTATGGATCACAATAAGGATTATTTTGTACATACGCTGATTGTCAGCCTGGTATTTACCGGTCTGGCATATTTCAGACATAAGCAGAATATTATCCGCATTATCAATGGAAATGAAAATAAGATCGGTCAGAAGGTTGCGGTGTCCAAAAACCCGAAAGAGGATGCAAACCAGAGTCCGGCTGAAAAATAAGGGGGAAAGGTATCATGAAACATCGTATCACCGTGCTCGGGGCAGGCACCTGGGGAACTGCCCTGACCATTTTGTTATGTAATAACGGGCATGATGTGACGCTTTGGTCGAAGCTTGCAAAGAAGGTCGATGCGCTTAATGCCGACCGGAACAACATTCCGAATCTGCCGGAGGCAAGGCTGCAGCCGGAGGTTTGTGTGACGGGGGATCTTGAGAAAGCATTGGAAGAGCCGGATTTGATTGTATTTGCAGTGGCTTCTACTTTTGTGCGGGAGACCGCAAAGCTGGTAAGCGGATATGTCAAGCCTGGACAGATGATTGTCAATGTCGGCAAGGGGATTGAGGAGAGCTCGCTGAAAACTCTGACCAATGTCATTAAGGAAGAAATTCCGCAGGCGGATGTGGCGGTTATGTCAGGCCCAAGCCATGCGGAGGAGGTATCGCGCTCAATCCCAACCACCTGTGTGGTCGGTGCAAATTCCAAAAAGACGGCTGTATTTATTCAGGATATCTTTATGACCGAATTTTTCCGGGTTTATACCAATCCGGATGTGACCGGAATCGAGCTCGGAGGCTCCATCAAGAACGTGATTGCGCTGGCTGCGGGCGTGGCGGACGGTCTTGGCTTCGGCGACAATACGAAGGCAGCTTTAATGACCAGAGGTATTGCTGAAATTACTAGACTTGGCATGGCGATGGGCTGCCGCGTGGAGACCTTTGCAGGCTTGTCCGGTATCGGCGACCTTATCGTTACCTGTACCAGCAAGCACAGCCGCAACCGCAATGCCGGTTACCTGATTGGAAAAGGCTATTCGGTAGACGCCGCCATGAAGGAAGTAAACCAGGTGGTAGAAGGGGTATTCTGTGCCAAAGCGGCACTGGCTTTGTCCAAAGAATACAATGTGCAGATGCCGATTGTAGAGCAGGTCAACAAGGTGCTCTTTGAAGGAAAGGACCCGCGGACGGCGGTTTCGGATTTGCTGCTTCGTGACCGCACAATCGAGAATAAATCTCTGGAGTGGTAACGGAAGCAAAAAATAAAAATATGCTTGACAAATGTTACAAAATGAAGTAAACTAATCCAGTGTGCCGCACAGCGAGGTTTTAAGTTCTGTTAAAGACACCACAGCTGGCGAGTATTGTAAGTAGGAGGTGCCATATGTACGCAATTATAGCAACAGGTGGTAAGCAGTACAAAGTAGCCGAGGGCGATGTCATTAAGGTGGAAAAGCTCAGCGCAGAGAAGGATTCTGTAGTTTCTTTCGATCAGGTTCTTGCTGTAAATAACGGCGACCTTAAGATCGGTAATCCGACCGTAGCAGGTGCAACCGTTTCCGCAACCGTTATCGAAGAGGGTAAGGGCAAGAAGGTTATTGTTTACAAGTATAAGAGAAAGACCGGCTATCATAAGAAGAACGGACATAGACAGGCTTATACTAAGGTTAAGATTGACAAGATCAATGCTTAATCAAGGGATATGATTACCGTATCCATATATCGGGATGAAAACGGCAGATGCTGTGGCTTTCACTGCAGCGGACATGCAGGCTATGCAGAAAGCGGAAGTGATATTGTGTGTGCTGCGGTATCGGCATTGACAATGAATGCAATCAATTCCATATCAGAGTTTACGTCGGATACCTTTTCCTATGACGAAGATGAAAAGTCGGGAAGGATGGATTTTCGGATTGTTTCCGAAATGTCTCCGGTTTCCGAAATCCTGCTAAAATCTTTGATATTGGGGTTGAAGAGTATTGCGGATGCTTACGGCCGTAAGTATATCCGGTTCAGAAATGAATGAAACAGATTGTGATATTTTAAGGAGGTGTAGGTCATGTTGAAGATGAACCTTCAGTTTTTCGCTCATAAAAAGGGTGTTGGTTCTACTAAGAACGGTAGAGATT
>CAMALD010000077.1 GCA_945836355.1 uncultured Lachnospiraceae bacterium
GCTCCACCAGCTCAATGCTCTGGATTTTGCCGTCCAGAATATGTATGATTTTATCCGCGAAATCCGCAAGGCGCGGATCGTGGGTTACCATGACAATGGTCTGGTGATTATCCCTCGCAATCTGCTTAATCAGCTTCATGACCTCCATGGTCGTGCGGGTATCCAGGTTTCCTGTCGGCTCATCGGCAAACACAATCTCCGGCTTTGCCACAAATGCTCTGGCAATACCTACTCTCTGCTGCTGACCGCCGCTCATCTGCTTCGGTCTGTGATTCATTCGTCCTCCCAGACCGACCTTTTCCAGTACTTCCTTTGCCATACGGCGTCGCTTTCGCGCCGGAATCCGTTTAAACACCAGCGGAAACTCAACATTCTCCAGTGCCGTCATGGAATTTAACAGGTTATACGACTGGAAAACAAAGCCCAGATATTTTTGTCGGAATTTTGCAAGCTGTTTTTCCGACATTTTCCGGATATTCTTTCCTTTGATCAAAATCTGGCCGCCGGATGCCTTCTCAATCCCTGCCATCAGATTCAGCAGTGTTGATTTTCCCGAACCCGATGTTCCCAACAGACAGCAAAACTCTCCCTTATTGATGGAAAAGCTTACATCATCCACCGCATTGATCCGCTCGCTGCCCATTTTATACACTTTTTTGACATTTATTATCTCGATGACCGGTGTTTCCTTCTTTGCACCGGAAACTTCATTTGCACATAACACTTCTTCCACGTCATCACCCTCTTCCCGTGTCCTCTCCACATCAATAATAATAAAATACTATATAAATATTAAAAAAGCTATCAATATTTCTTACATTTATCTTAATTTTAAGACGTGGAAAAGGCTGGCGCTCCAAACCGATTTCTTCAGCCGGCGCGACAGCCCTTTTCTGCATTCGTATCTGATTTTATTTTTCCACTGTTACGTTCTCGACATACTCAGCACTCTCGTCAGTCTCGTTTACCACCGATTCTTTTTGGGCATGTGCCAGCCTTTTTGCGTTTTTCTGTCTTTCCACATAATTGGTGAATACCTTCTGAATAAACGCTCCCACCGGAACCGCAAGCAGCATGCCCCACAAACCGCCGATTGCATTTCCGAAAATCAAAAATATCAGTACGAGGAGCGGATGCACCTTAATGCTCTTGCCGACCAGCTTCGCCTCGATTACATTGCCGTCCAGGGTTTGTATCACAAACAGCGCAATCAGGGAAGCGACCATCACACTGTACCTTCCCTCCACTACTGAAATCAGAATAATGCTCATATATCCGACAAACGGTCCAAGATACGGCACCAGATTTGCCAGTCCTGTCAGAAGACCGATAATCGGAGCCATGCTGATGCCGGTGAGCATCATGGCAGCAGTGGTTGCCATGATCATAAACGTAACATCCAACAGCTGTCCCCGGATATATCCCGAAAACACCTCATCCAGATCCCTCAAAACCGAGCGCAGCTTAACATTTGCCTTATCCGGAAGCAGCGCATCCGCCACACCTGAAAAATACGTCACAATCGAACTGCCGTCCAGCATAAAATAGATGCCGATAATAAGTCCAAACATGATGGTCGACAACACACCTGAAATGTTTGACACCGATCCGATCACGCTGTTTGCCGTTTTTTGTAAAAAATTCATCACGCTTTCGGACAGACTGCCGAGATATTCCGTAATCTGCGTGGAATGAATATTCATTGAGCCAAGCTTTGCCATCAGACTGTCATAAAAATCCGTAACGCTCTTTGCCAGAGAAGAAACAGCCTCAAACAATTCGTCCATATTCGCCACCTGCAGCTGACGGGTCACACTGTACACAATGGCGGATACAATTGCGATAATCACCGTAATAAACAAAGCCAGCACCGTGAGTACCGCAAGAAGTCTGGAGGACTTTTTCAAAAAACGAGCCTTACTGTATTTTTCAGTCAGAAAATTATTTAGCGGCTGTAAGATATATGCCATCACAAAACCGAATATGATTGGCTTTGCCACTTTTATCAGCCAACCAAGCCCGGTCATGAACGCGCCGAAAATCTCCGGGGCGTGATCCGCCACCTGACTGATTACCTTGACCACGAGCACAGCCGCTGCCAGAAACAACAGCAAATGCTGATATCTCCGGTTAACCTTTTTTGTCCACTTCATCTACTTATCTTCCTCACTGCCCTCAATGTATGTGCAGATTACCTTCACTGCATGATCAATGCCCGCATAGCTGCTCTTTACGGAAAGATGATAATTCTCTGCCCTGCCCCATTTTTCGCTGGCATGATAGTTGTAATAATTCGCTCTTCTCTTATCAATCTTGAGAATATTTTCCTCCGCCTTGTTTTCCGCAAGTCCATCAATCCGGATGGCACGCTCACGTCGAAACGGCATATCCGCCCATATAAAGACATTGATAACATTGTCAAAATCCTTTAAGACATAATCCGCACAGCGTCCGACAATCACACACGGTCCCTCCGCGGCAACCTTGCGGATCACATCCGACTGTGCCAGGAAAATCCTGTCATCCAGGGACAGATGCGTAAAGCCCATCTCCTGATTTCCGTAAGAATTCATGCCCATTGCAATCGAATACAAAAGACTGTTGCTCGCCTTTTTCTCCGGATTTTCAAAATGAGCCTCCGCAAAGCCACTTTCCTTTGCAGCCCGCGTAATCAGTTCATTATCATAAAAAGGAATCCCGAAATGCTCTGCGATTTTGGCACCGATCTCACGGCCGCCGCTTCCGTATTGTCTGCTGATTGTGATTACTTTATCCATACCATCCTCCACTTCTGCCGGGTCTGCCAATCCGCCCGGCCGAGTCATAATCATTTCTTACTGGAATTATACCATAAAATTCCCGAAAAAGAAACCATTTTCAGATGATTTTCAAATATTTCAGATAAATTCTCCGTAAGAACCCGGCGCTCTTCAACAATTGTGCCCGCATGGCTTCATACAATCTCCATAGCTCTTCGCATTCATCGCGTGATATCAGCTTTCTGTCGAAAGCAGCCCGCCGTGACCGGATATGAATATAAAACCATCTGAAGCCACAGCAATCCCAACAGAATCACGTAGCCGATTTTCCTTCCTGTCATAATAGCTTTTCCCCATCATTCCTGTCAGCACATTCTGCGCTGTCCATCAGCATATCACCACGGTGCTTTCACAGAACCCAGAATCTGTTCGATCACATCCTGCATGCTTGTATGATTTACCCGTGCCTTCGGGCTTAACAGCATTCTGTGAGACGTAACCGCAGCAAAAACACTGTTCACGTCATCCGGCAGACAGTACTCACGATTGTTCCAATATGCCGCTGCTTTTGTCATCGCGACGAGCGCCAATGTGCCTCGCGGACTGATTCCGAGATTCAACATAGGATTCTCACGTGTTTTTCCAATCAGCTTCGCAATGTACTCGTATACCTCACCATGCACAAATACCTGCTCGGCCTCCTGCTGCATCTCAATCAGCTCTCTTCGGTCAATCATACTCCCAATCGTATCCATCGGATTGCGCGCATGCCGTTCCTTGAGCATCCTGATTTCACTTTCCATGTCCGGATACCCCATGCTCAGGCGCACCATAAAGCGGTCCATCTGCGATTCTGGCAGCATCTGCGTCCCTACAGAGCCCACAGGATTCTGCGTGGCAATAACCGTAAACGGCTTTGGCTGTTCTCTTGTCACGCCGTCCACCGTCACACTGCCCTCCTCCATAACCTCCAGCAGGGCTGACTGCGTCTTTGCAGAGGTGCGGTTGATTTCATCAGCCAGAAACAGATTGCCAATCTCCTATAACCGAAAAATACCCGGCAAAAAACTGTCGGGTATTTTTCTCATGCTCTGATTCTATTCCTTCGGATATCTGCCGCAGGATTTCTTCTCGGTGCATTTTCCTGCCACCTCACACTTCGGCAGAAACAGATTTTCCACCACCCATTTCCACTCCTCCGAATAATCCGAAAGAGCCTTACAGATATCATGAAACATCTCGCGGTATTCCCAGTATGCTCTGGTACACATTCTCTGTCTGCTCATATCCACAAGATTTCGCAGGTTGCGCTTGTCCACAATCTTGGTCGACATTCCGAGCGGCAGAAGCATGGCTGAATCCTCCCTAGCCACCCCCAGCTCCTCCAGGCGCTTTAGCGATTCCTGAATATTCTGCATTGCCTTCGTGTACTCCGCCATCGCCTCATCGTCTCGCCGGATTGCGTGCGGTACGATATAATCAAAGCCATCCTGATAATTGATGTACCGGGTACTGGACTGCAGTCTGGTCGGTGCCCCGCCGATGTGCGTGTACCACTCGCGAATCACCCGCGCGCTGTAACCGTCAATAATCATCTCAACATTGACATATTCCATCGTGCGTCCGTGATTGGACAGGATGCAATCCATGCCCCGCTTATAGTTTTTCTCCGGATCCTCAGTGTCTCCGCCCCAGCATACTCCTGCTCTCATACCGATCAGGCTGATTGGATTTCCGGTCGTCTCCGGCAATATCGTAATCTTTCCCATATCATTTAATCCTTTCCACTCATCGGCAGACCTCACGCCAAAAATACAGCGGATACAGACCGATTTCTATTTTCCGGCATATGCGCGGATATTGGATGCGTTGGAATACAGCATCACATCCCCGTTCTGCACCACAGCCAGAGTCGGTGCCTGCATGATACCAAGGCTCTCGGTCAGCTCCGGATTTTCCTCGGCATCAATCACCGTATATTCCCTGCCCTCCAGATATGCTTTTGCCAGCTTACAGTTCGGACAGGTCTTGGTGGTAAACAGATACACGCCGTCGGCAAGCGCAGCAACCGGCTCTTCCAAATCAATGTGGTTTTCAGCCGCCGCGGCAGCCTCTGCCGCAGCATTGCGCTCTTCCTCTGTCTCCGGCATGCTTCTTGAATGCAAAATATCGTACACCTTGCGGTTTTTGTACTCCTGCATCTTTCCGGCATTCCAGTTCTGCACCGGACGATAATAGCCGGTAATACGGCTGTATACCTCCGTCACCGCGCCACATTCCGGGCACTTATAGACTTCCCCGTTCAGATAACCATGATTCTTGCAGATGGAATACGTCGGTGACAGGGTATAATACGGCAGACGGTAGTTCGTTGCAATGGTGCGCACCAGCTTTGCGGCTGCCTTCCAATCCGGAAGCTTCTCGCCCAGGAACGCATGGAATACGGTACCCGAGGTGTATAATGTCTGAAGCTCGTCCTGAATATCCAGTGCCTCAAAAATGTCTGCGGTGTAATCCACCGGCAGATGGGAGCTGTTGGTGTAGTACGGAGCATCGCCCTGCCTGCCTGCGGTCCTGATATCCGGCCAGCGCTTGCGGTCATGCTTCGCGAGGCGGTAGCTGGTGGACTCTGCAGGAGTCGCCTCCAGATTGTACAAATCCCCGTACTCCTCCTGATAATCGCTCAGGCGCTCACGCATATGATTCAGCACCTTCGCGGTAAATTTCTGTGTTTCGACATGGGTCATATCCTTGCCAATCCAGCGCGCATTCAGCCCGACCTCATTCATTCCGACCAGCCCGATGGTGGAAAAATGGTTGGCAAAGGTGCCGAGATAACGCTTGGTGTACGGATACAGGCCCTCATCCAGCAGCTTTGTAATCACACTTCGCTTTACGCGCAAGGAACGCGCCGACAGATCCATCATATGATCGAGTCTGCGGAAAAAATCATCCTCATTGGCTGCCAGATAGGCAATACGAGGCATATTGATGGTAACTACACCGACCGAGCCGGTGCTCTCACCGCTGCCGAAGAAGCCGCCGGTTTTCCTGCGCAGCTCGCGCAGATCCAGACGCAGACGGCAGCACATGGAGCGCACATCACTCGGCTTCATATCACTGTTGATATAGTTTGAAAAATACGGGGTACCGTATTTGGATGTCATCTCAAAGAGCAGACGGTTGTTCTCGGTATCGGACCAGTCGAAATCGCTTGTGATGGAATAGGTCGGAATCGGATACTGGAAGCCGCGTCCGTTGGCATCCCCCTCAATCATGGTCTCGATAAACGCTTTGTTGACCATATCCATCTCTTTCTTGCAATCCTTATACTTAAAATCGACTTCCTCGCCGCCCACAATACAATTCAGCTCTGCCAGATCTTCAGGCACAGTCCAGTCCAGGGTAATATTGGAAAACGGTGCCTGCGTGCCCCAGCGGCTCGGTGTATTGACGCCGTAGATAAAGCACTGGATGCATTGCTTCACCTCTTCATAGGAGAGATTGTCCACCTTGACAAACGGCGCAAGGTATGTGTCAAAGGAGGAAAACGCCTGCGCACCCGCCCACTCATTCTGCATGATGCCGAGAAAATTCACCATCTGGTTGCACAGCGTGGAAAGATGCTTAGCCGGCGCGGAGGTAATCTTGCCCGGAATACCGCCGAGCCCCTCCTTGATAAGCTGTTTCAATGACCACCCGGCGCAGTAGCCGGTCAGCATGGAAAGGTC
>CAMALD010000078.1 GCA_945836355.1 uncultured Lachnospiraceae bacterium
GAGTGCCTTCTGTTGAAATACTGTTCGCGGGAGTGTGGTCGGTCGAAGTGCCATCAGCAAGAGTGGCTTTGCCGTCTTTTACAATAACCGGCTTGCCGCCGAGGGTATATTCGCCGTCGCCGAGTCCTGCTGCGGACATGGAGTCGGAAATCATGACCAGCTTGTGGGGCAGTGCCGAGAACATCAGGCGAAGGACGGAGGGATGTACATGAAGCCCGTCACAGATGATTTCCGCAAAAAAGGAACCGTCAGCGAGAGCTCCGATCATTCCGGGCTCTCTATGGTGCAAACCGTTCATCGCATTAAACAAATGCGTAAGGTGGTTAACGCCCTCCGCATTCATCCTTTTTGCGAGTGCATAGTCACAGGAGGTGTGTGCCAGGGAGAACATCACCTCGCCGCGGTGGCGCCGGATGAATTCTACGGCATCCGGTCCCGTCGGATCAATGTCAAGGACGGAAAGCCTGCCGCGGCTTGCCGTCCTTAATGCATGGTAAAAATCATCCGTGGCAGGGCGGAGCATTTTCACATCGTGCGCCCCTCTTTTATCTTCACCGAGAAACGGACCCTCAGCGCGGATGCCCACGATTCGGGCGCCGTTTAACGAACCGCCCTCCTGCTCTGCAAGCATGGCAGAGAGGCGATTCATGGCAGCAGTCATGCACTCTTCGGTCTCGGTCATCGCGGTAGGTACAATGGAAGTGATACCCTTTGATGCATACCAGGAAAGCATTTTTTGTAATTCCTCCGGACTCGCGGAGTTGAAGTCGTATCCGATGGCTCCGTGGGAATGAAGCTCCACAAAGCCCGGAACAATCTTCCTTCCGGTGCAGTCAATCACTTCGGTATTTACTGTGCAATCAATCACCTCGGCATTTACGGAATTTTTGGAATTTCCCGAAGCTTCAATGTTTTCTAAAATTCCGCAATGTCCGGTAGCTTTGATATTTTTTCTGTTTGCAGCAATGTATTCGTCCTCAATTAAAAGAGAATTCTTTTGAAATCTCCCGTTTAAAAAGACCGATGCATTCACAAATAATTTCTGAGCCATAATTTCCTTCGATTATCAAATTTCATACATGAATATGCTATCTCTTATATTCCGCTGCAAGCTCTGCAAATTTCGGGAGTGCCTTTTCGATGCGCTCCGTCGGTACGCAGTAGGAAATGCGCACATGTCCCGGACAGCCGAAATCATCGCCCGGCACAAGGAGAAGATCGTATTTCTTTGCGCGCTCGCAGAAAGCGTTGGCATCCGGCTCCAGGGACTGCGGAAAGAGGTAAAATGCACCCTGAGGCTTTACACAGGTGAAGCCGAGCTTAATTAACCCCTCGTAGAGCATATTTCCGCTCTTTTCGTAAATAGAAATATCGGATGTCTGACCTGCACACTTGGCAGCTACACGCTGGAAAAGGCTAGGTGCATTGACATAGCCCAAAGATCTTCCGGCACCACAAACTGCGGCATAGGCCTCCTTGGCGTTGTCCATCTCGTCCGGCACAAGGATGTAGCCGATACGCTCGCCCGGCAGGGATAGTGATTTACTGTAGGAATAGCAAACAAAGGTATTGTTATAATACTTCGTGACAAACGGAAGCTCCAGACCGCCGTATACCAGCTCACGGTACGGCTCGTCCGAAATCAGGAAAATCGGATGAGCGAATTCTTTGCTCTTTCTGGTCAAAAGCTCAGCAAGTCTCTGTATGGTTTCCTCGGAATAAATCGTACCTGACGGGTTATTCGGAGAATTGATGATGACTGCCTTGGTATGTGCATTGATTGCGGCGGAGAGCTTGTCAAAGTCAATCTGAAAGGCGGAAGTATCTGCGTCCACGACAACTAATTTTGCACCGGCACCCTTCTCCACAAAGCAGCGGTATTCCGGGAAAAACGGGGCGATGGCAATAAACTCATCCTCCGGCTCGGCAAGTGCCTTAAAGCAGGCGGAAAGCGCTGCGGCTGCACCGACCGTCATATAAAAATTGTCGGCGTGGAAATGAGTACCGAAGCGGCGGTTCAGATCGTCGGCCATGGCTTTGCGCACGTCTGCGTCACCCTGCGCGCTGGTATAGCTGTGGGAGCCTACCGGACCGTTGGTGTCCAGTACATCGATTACTGCCTCGCGCACGGAATCCGGCGCAGGCACACTCGGATTGCCAATGCTGAAATCATAAATATTTTCGGCTCCGACCTCTGCGGCACGGCGTTTGCCGTACTCGAAAATTTCACGGATTGTGGAGCGTTTCTGACCAAGCTCAATCATTGATTTTGCAAACATTGTGGATTGCCTCCTTTGAAGTATTAACGTGCTACTATATTAGCATAAACCCATCGGCACGTCAACTGTGGGGCGGGCTGAGTTTCCGCAGAGGCTGTAAATATCCCATAGATAATTAAATAAAATGGCTTGAAATTCTGACCGGGGTGTGGCATAGTTTAGTTAGTAACCAGCGTGTCCAACGCAGAAATGAGGCAAATATGAGTGAAGAATACAATATGACAAATACAGCGGAGAATGTGAATGTATCTGAAAATGTAGCAGAGACTGCATCTGAGAATGCAGTTATGAATGCACCGGAAAATATAGCAGAGACTGCATCTGAGAATGCAGTTATGAATGCACCGGAAAGTGTAGCAGAGACTGCATCTGAGAATGTAGTTGTGAATGCATCTGAAAATGCGGCAGAGCCACAGGAAATCACCGCAAAAGCAGCGCCGGAGCCGGAAATCATTCCGTCGATGGAGGAGTTTGAAGCCGAGATTTCCCGGTCATTTCGTAAGCTGGAGCCGGGGGATATTGTAAAGGGCACGGTCATCGGTATCTCCGACACGGAGGTGACCGTTGATCTTGGCTGCTATGCGGAGGGTATTATCAAGCTGGAGGAGCTGAGCAACGACCCGCGTTTTTCCATCAAGGCGGATATTGCGATTGGCGAAGAGATTTCTGCAACTGTGTTGCGGGAGGACCGTGAGGGCAACATTCTGCTCTCGCGCAGGCAGGCTGATGACGTGCTGGCTTGGGATGTGTTGAAGGAGATGGCTGCCAATGAGACGGTTGCAACCGTAAAAATTGCGCAGGCGGTAAACGGCGGAGTGGTAACCTATCTCAACGGTATCCGGGCATTTATCCCGGCATCCAAGCTCGACGTGAACTATGTGGAGGAGCTTTCCGCATATGTGGGTAAGGAGCTGCAGGTGCAGGTGCTTACCGTGGATGAGGCACAGAAAAAGCTGGTGCTTTCCGCAAAGGATATTGCACTAAAGAAAGCGATTGCGGAAAAGAACAGCCGTGCGGCAGGACTCCCAATCGGTGCGGTGGTGTCCGGCAGGGTAGAAAAGATTATGCCTTTTGGTGCCTTTGTCGATCTTGGCAATGGATTATCCGGGCTGGTGCACATTTCCCAGATATGCGAAAAGCGTATTAAATCCGCAAATGAAGTCATTAAGGTTGGCGAGGAGGTTCATGTGAAGATTTTGGATGTCAAGGACGGTAAAATCAGTCTCAGCATCAAGGCAGTCAACGAGAAGGACGAAGTAGAAGAAGCGGAGGAGGTGCCGTTAGAGTATTCCTCCGGTGAGGATGCCACCACGGGACTCGGTGCATTGTTAAAGAATATAAAGCTTTCTTAGGAAATAAAAGCCGTCTGTTATGACGGCTTTTGTTTGCATTATAGGAAATTATGATAATTGAGACTCTTGTTTGATTCTATCCTACATACGAGTACATTAAGCTGTGTTCGTTGAACGGTACTTTGTCGTTCTCCTTGATAATCTGTTTAGCGATTTCGCCCAGCATCTCACCCTGTACCGGAGTGGAATCGCCCGTCGCTGAATATACCTGAAAGGAAGCATTTTGTTGGGATTCGTGTGCTGAAGCGACATCTCCCGCTGCAGCCTCGTACACCCGGAAAGCAGCGTTTTGTTCGGCTTCGCGTGCCAAAGAGGTATCGGCCGGTTCGGACTCCTGCAGCGGAACGGTCTCCTCGACGATGTCGATGGTCTTTTCCTCTGCATCGATGGTATTATTTTCATCCAGCACCTTGCCGTAAGCATCCTTCATGCGGGCCTTGAGCATATTGGTAATATAGCGGGAATAATCCTCCTCCGGCTGCTTATAGCTCTGAACTTCATCGTTGATGGCCAACATCTTGCGATCCAGAAACGCTACCAGATCGGCGCATTCCTTCAGCTCTCTGGTGATGTGATCCGGCGTGTTACCCTCGAATTTGTAATAAATCTTGTGCTCCAGACTTGCCCAGAAATCCATTGCGATGGTGCGAATCTGAATCTCAACCTTGGTGTCAATCACTTCATCGGACAAAAAAATCGGTACCGATACGATCATGTGGTATGACATATAGCCGTTTGCCTTTGGATTCCGGATATAATCCTTTATCTTGAGCACAGTGATGTCGTTCTGTCTGGTAATCATCTCTGCAATGCGGTAGATATCGTTCGTAAAGGAGCAGATGATGCGGATTCCGGCAATATCATTGATATATTTGACTACATTTTCCACAGTCATCTCGCGCTGATTGTGGCGCATTTTTTTGGCAATGCTCTGCGGCGATTTGATGCGCGAGGTGATGTGCTCAATCGGATTGTACTGGTGTGTCTGTTTAAATTCGTTGTTCAAAATTTCGAGCTTGGTGTTAATCTCACGCAACGCTGCATCATATAATAGCAGCGTGCGACTCCAAAGCTCCTCCTCATTAAATGTCATTGGCAATTCCATATTTATCAACCTGTCTTTCTTTCTGTTTTTGAAGTTCGTATGTATTCTGTGACTGTTATAATATACCTGTCAATCAAGCTGGTTGGGTATTTCGTCGGATGCTTCTGTTCTTTAATAGGTACTCGAGTGACTCGCTGTGCTTATTTCCTATCCGACAGACAACTAAATCATACCACGAAATTATGAATAATGGGTGAATTGTAAAATACTTTCATCAAACTTTAAGAAATCTTTAATAATTTACCTTGCGGTTATTGCATTTTAGCGGCAACTGTGATAAAATCCCGAATTGTGCTTAAGAGGTAATTTCACGGAAAAACCGTGATTATGGCGGAGGGAGAATAAAGAAAGATGGAAGCGTATAACGTGTTTAAAGACCTTGCAATCATTATTCTGGCGGCAAAGGCATTCGGAATCATTGCAAGAAAGTGTAAAGCACCTCAGGTAGTCGGTGAAATCATTGCCGGATTAATCATCGGACCGAGCGTGCTCGGATTTGTCAGTCAGACTGATTTTTTGGTACAAATGGCAGAAATCGGTGTGATTCTTTTGATGTTTTCCGCAGGCTTGGAAACGGATATCAAGGAACTGCTCAGAACCGGTCCGATTGCTTTTCTGATTGCCTGTGCCGGTGTGTTTGTACCGCTGGTGGGCGGCACGCTGCTGTATATGGGCTTTTACGGCGCAGCGCCGTGGGGCAGTGAGGAGTTTTACAAGGCAGTATTTATCGGCACGATTCTGACTGCTACCTCGGTCAGCATTACCGTACAGTCTCTGCGCGAGATGGGACGCTTGAAGGGCAGAGTTGGCACGACCATTCTGAGTGCTGCGATTATCGATGATGTCATCGGTATTATTGTGCTCACCGTGGTCATCGGATTTAAGAATCCGGATTCCGACCCGGGCAAGGTGATGCTTAACACAGTATTGTTCTTCGTGCTTGCAATCGTAGCAGGCTTTTTGTTTTACTTTTTGTTCCGCCGTTTTGACGCAAAATATCCACACACAAGGCGAATTCCGATTTTGGGTCTTGCGTTCTGCTTTGCAATGTCGTATGTTGCCGAGCGCTATTTCGGTATTGCTGACATTACCGGCGCGTATGTGGCAGGTATCATTCTTTGCAGCCTGCGCGACTCGGATTACATCGCTGAAAAGATGGATATCAACTCCTATATGCTTTTCGGGCCGGTATTCTTTGCAAGTATCGGTCTGAAGACCAACATTGACAGTCTGGACGCGTCGATTTTGCTGTTTTCCCTCGGATTTGTGGCAGTAGGTCTTCTGGCAAAAATCATCGGCTGCGGACTGGTTGCAAGACTTTGCCGCTTTAAGGGCAGAGACGCGCTTAAGATCGGTGTCGGCATGATGACGCGCGGTGAGGTGGCATTGATTGTATCCCAGAAGGGGCTCTCTGTGGGACTCATGACACCGGTGTATTTCACGGCGGTGATTCTGCTCATCATTATTTCGTCCATCGCTACACCGATTATCTTAAAGCTCTTGTACGCAAAGGACCCGGCAGACGACCCGGCTGCTCCGGCAAAAAATGCGTAAACAAGTTTTCACTGAAATCAAGACATCACTCCGGCAAACAGAGGTTTACCGGAGTGTTTTTTTATGATATAATGTGCGCGAAGGCAAAAGTGAACATGCGCATATTTCGATATGCAAGCTTGCTTGTAATATCGAATACATGCGCATGTGAGCGCGCCCGCGAGTTTGAAAAAACGTAGTTTTTTCAAACTATT
>CAMALD010000079.1 GCA_945836355.1 uncultured Lachnospiraceae bacterium
CTACTGTGATATAAAGTGCGCTGAATATAGCGTTGCAGCTGGATTTTCGGGTGACTTGGTTGAGTCTGTTTCCTTCTTTTATATACAGTATTCCGACATACGCCAGTATAAATAGGGCGGTGATCTGCGTTTTGCAGTATTGTAGAATAAGCATAGTTGTCTCCTTTTGCCAAAATTGAAACGATTAAAGAACTGTTTACTTCAAATGGATAATTCCACAACAAATTATAAGGAAATGTATGAAGGAAGGGCGGTGATTCCACCGGGAACACCCGGAAATCCGACCGATTTTCCGGAGGTTGTCTATGATACGGTGTATTGGTACGAGGATATGTCGGTGTCGGTGGAAATGACAAATAAGCTGTCGCTTGACCGGCCAACGCTGGTATGGCAGATACCGGCTGAAAAGCTGGGCATTCACACCTATTCGGCGGCTTTGGCGGATCATTGTTACCGGGAGCTGATTCCGTTCATTGAGAAGCAAAACGACGAGCTTTATAACAGGCATAAGCCGGCAGAGGAGACGGGGATGTATTATATGGTGCATCCCGGCGGAGAGATTCTGGTGCGCAATACGGCGTATTTTAAGTATTGTCCTCAAAAGGATTATGTGAATCGGGGCGGCAATGTGATTGTGCATTATCCGGAGGATGAGCTGGGAGCGCAGGTGATGTGCCTTTGCGTCCGTCTGCAGGTGCAGCTGCCTCGAAAGAAAATCAAAAAAGCAATAGAAATGCTTTGCAGGGATCTGCCGGAGACTATGGATGCGTTTGTCAATCAGTTTGACAGGGCGAAGGCAGAAAGAGCAATCGCAGTAGCAGACAAGCAGAGGGAAATCCGGGACTGGCTGAAAAAGAGCAGCTATTGCGCGTTTATTGCGAATGGAAGTATACTGCCGCGGGATGGAAAAACCGGTCTGCCGATGGAGAACGCAGTACTATTTCAGGCTCCGAAGGAGGATGAAATTGAGGTGTGCGGAATCAGAGGGCTTGGCATTCGAAGGGGTGTGACCGTAATTACCGGCGGAGGATACTCCGGCAAATCGACGATTCTGGACACGATTTCTGCGGGAATATACGACCATGTGGCAGGCGACGGACGGGAGCTTTGTATCACGGACGAGTCCGCAATGACCATCTCTGCCGAGGACGGGAGAAGTGTGAAAAATATTAATATTACTCCGTTTATCCGGTGGATTCCGGGCGGGGATACTGCCTGCTTTTCTACGGAGCATGCATCGGGCTCCACCTCACAGGCGGCAAATATTATGGAGGCGGTGGACTGTGGCTCGAAGCTCCTTCTTATTGATGAGGATAAGAGTGCAACCAACTTTATGATTCGGGACCGCCTGATGAAGGAGCTGATTAGCAGGGAACCCATCACGCCGTTTACCGAACGTGTAAATGAGCTTTATCAATCGTGTGGAGTGTCTACCGTGCTTGTCATTGGCGGAAGCGGGGAATATCTATCCATTGCGGACAATGTCTATATGATGGAAGAGTACCGCATCTCCAATATCACCTGCCGTGCGAAGGAGCTGTGCACATCACACGGCATCGGGGCTGCTGCGCCGCAGAACGCGGCCTGGGGGCAGCAGCGGCGGATGAGAACCAGGGGCTTTACTCCGTATCCGGAAGGCAGCGGTTGTGAGCGCCTCAGCGTTCCGGATATCGGCTTTATTTTTATCGGTGATGAAAAGCTTGATACAAGAGGGTTGCATGATATTGTATGTGACAGCCAGCGCACTGCGATGGGATTTATGCTGCGCTGGCTGGAAATCCACCAGAAAGAAGCTTATCTTGATTTGTATGAACAGATTGAGCTGCTTTATGCTGAAATTGAGGAGAAAGGGCTGGATGCGGTATATTCGGGATTTTTCCCGGAGTGCGGGCGCTTTCTGGCATGTCCGCGCAAGTATGACCTGGTGGGATTGATCAACCGCATGCGGATGGTGCAGTTTGAATAGCTTCTATTCCTCATATTTTATCATTTCTTCCGTGAATTTGCGGTCCATGTCGTGCCGGATTTTGCGGTTTTCCACCGAATCAAAAAGGATGGAAAAATCATAGTCCTCCGGGTAGAGCTCCTGCGCTTTTACGTGCAGCTTTACCCGCTTGTGATTGATCCATATTTTCTTGTTCGGCATCTGAACGCGCAGCACGCCTTTTTCGTTTACCGGTTCACAGACGATGCCGATTTTCTTGTCCGGAAGAATCATTACGCTGTCACCGATTTGGAATTTCCCGGTCAGCTTCGCGTTATTTTGAGGCTTTTTGATCCGGGTGATTTTTGCGGAATTTCCGGTGTGCAAGGTGCCTTTGCGGTGAAAATGGTAGTTTTTTGCTGCATTTTCACCGTAAGCGGCTGCCACAGCGACCTTTAGCATTTCCTCGGGCATTCCGAGACGGTCTGCAATATAAAATGCGCAGCTTTCACCTGCCTCGCCGATGACCATCTGATATGTCGGCATCAGGGTTTCTTTATCAAATGTCATTCTGGCGTTTATGATGCCGTCGGTTTTGGCGGCATATTCCTTTACCTCAGGATAATGCGTGGTGACTAGGAAATTGGCGCGGCTCTTTCGCAGCTCCTCCAAAATTGCAATGGCAATGCCCATGCCTTCGGCAGGATCGGTGCCGGAACCAAGCTCATCCATGATGACAAAGCTGCTGCTGTTGATCTCGCTTAGCACGGACAGGACATTTTTGATATGGGCGGAGAAGGTTGATAAGTTTTCGGAGAGGCTCTGCCCGTCGCCGATGTCACACAGGTAGGAGCTGTTCATGCAGATATCTGCGGCTTTGCAGGTGACATGCAGGCCGCACTGCGCCATGAAACAATTGAGCATTACGGTTTTTATGGCGACGGTTTTTCCGCCGGTGTTCGGACCGGTGATAACGATACCGCGCTCCGCTTCGCCGAGCTGAAACCGGAGAGGAACGCTGATGCTTTTGTCCATAAGAGGGTGTCTTGCATCCTTTAATACAATCCTGCGGTCGAGATTAATGGCAGGCTCTGTGCAGTCCAGCTCAAGACTCAGCTTGCCTTTGGAAAAAATAAAATCCAGCTTTTCCATCAGCCGCATATTTTCATTCATGGCAGGTGCTGCGTCTGCGACAAAATTTGTCAATGTATATAGAATTTGGTATACTTCGTTTTCCTCTTCAATGCGCAGGAGCTGTAATTCCTCGTAATACTGCGCGACACCCGAGGGCTCGATGAAGAAGGTATTCCCGGTTGCGGATTTGTCGATGACGCTGCCGGAGATTTTAAACTTGTATTCCTTTTTGACCGGAACGCATATTCTGCCGTTTTTGACTGTGTAGTAGGTGTCCGCCATGCATTCCTTGTTGATGCGTATAATCTGCTCGGCCTTCTGCTTCATCTGTTCTTCGCATCGAAGAATCCGGCTGCGAATGTCAAAAAGCGCTTTAGAGGCGTGATCATCTACCGCTTCATTGCGGATCTGCCTGCAGATTTCTTCACTTAACTCTTTTTGCTCGTCGAGATTTTCATCGTAGTATGCGAGCGGATTTTCGAATTGTCTGCCCCGGTTCAGATAGCTTTTTAGCCGCTCTACAACAATCAGAACCTTCGAAACGCGCTCGAGCTGATAAGGAGTCAGGCAGTTTCCTTTTTCGGAAAGGGATAAAATCTCTCTGATTTCCGTTACATTCTGCAGCGGCGGAGTGCCCAGCTTTTCGATGAGCTCTCTGCTGTTTGTGGTATCGCGAAGCTGTGTTCTTAATTCCATTTCATTCAGATAAAAGGTGGTAGCTGCAATCTGCTCTTTTGCACTTTCAGTAATTGCTAAACTTGTCCAAATTTCTTTAATCTTATCAAATTCAATCTGTTTTTCGATATTTATCATGGTTTACCTCCCGGGTTTACAAGACATCTGCATCTGCCTATGTCGAATATCAATCTGCCGGTAAGTCTGCAAACCACACATTGACAAAAAAAAAGACCGGGTATCAATATCAGATACCGGGTCTATGAAGCGTCGCAATGATTACCAATACCATAATATGAAGTGTGATGTAAAGCACGGGTCAACAGTACGGACTGTCAATCTGTGGGCAGACTTCTAGCGGGAAACTAAAAATCAAACCTTGCAATATTTATTTTGCAAAGGTAGCCACTACCACACTCGACATAAAACTCTCCAAATCAATCTGTAATAAATCAAATCTCAATTATGTTATTATTATAACGGATGAAAATAGCGTTGTCAACTATATCGGCGCTTTCTTGATTTTCGCATTTTTTCACTGCTCTGTCATTACAGAAAGTCGGAGGCTGCTTCACTGTCAGATTGCATTCGAACAAGTGAGAGCAAGCCTGCAGTAAAGCAGCCTCCGGCTTTCTGCAACGGAAAACACGAGTACAAAATGCGAAAACTCAGGTGAAAAGAAGTTGCGCATAAGAAGAATGAGTTATATAATAAAAATGGAAAGGCAGAAGTTTGCGTTTTTCCATCATAATGTAACAGGAATCAAACCGGGGAAGGGAGGAAAATATAGCTCAATGAGTAATCACAAGAAAAAAATGGTTGCGCCGATTGTGATAACTGTGCTGGTGGTGCTGTATTATTGTGTATACTTTGGGGTTATTGTACACTTGGTCGGCGGGGTGGCGGCAGCCTTGCTGGGAATCATTCCGTTTGCTTTGTCAGCCGGAATGATTTATGTCTGCATGGAACGGATTAGGGAGATTAAAGGAGGAGAAGAGGATGATCTTAGTAAATACTGATTATATCAGCGGAAAGAATCTTGAGATGCTGGGACTGGTAAAGGGAAGCACGATTCAGTCTAAGAATATGGGTAAGGATATTCTTCAGGGCTTTAAGAACCTTGTGGGCGGAGAGCTTGTTGCATATACGGAAATGATGAATGAGGCAAGAGCAATCGCTACCAAAAGAATGGTCGAAGAGGCAGAAAAGCTTGGTGCGGACGCGATTGTGAATGTACGTTATGCGTCCTCTGCGGTTGTGCAGGGGGCAGCGGAGGTCATGGCATACGGAACAGCGGTGAAGTTTGTATAGTCGTGTCCAAAGGGATGAAAATCAGACAAATAAGAAGAAACATAGGAGTTATTATATCAGATTTCTGCCATGGGGTCAGACCCCATGGCTTTTTTTGCCTGCCCTCCTTCCGTTAATCTTATTATTTTTTATTAAAAACTGTAATTATTCCCCCTTGATAGCAACTATATAGGTGAAAGGAGGAAACATGGACGAAAAACGGATAATGGAATTGTTAACCTCAAGATCCGAAGGAGCAATTAAGGAGCTTTCGAATCTGTATGGTGAAAAGTGCATGTCGATAGCGACAGGAATTCTAAACAGCAGAGAAGATGCGGAAGAATGTGTGAATGATGCCTACCTTGCTGTCTGGAATTCGATTCCGCCGGAAAGGCCGGATTCCGTGGCAGCGTATCTATATCGGGTAGTCCGGAATATTGCATTAATGAAATACCGATATAATACTGCGGAAAAAAGAAACAGTCGCTATGATGTTGCACTGGATGAATTGACAGAGTTTCTCAAAAGTGCTGACGATGTTCAGAATGTGCTGGAGGCGAAAGAGCTTTCCGTGTTGATCAATCGCTTTCTGAAAAAGCAAAAGAAAATGGATCGCATTATTTTTATCAAAAAATACTGGCTGTTCATGGATGTTACAGAGATTGCTGAAGAAATGGGATTGAGCAGGAACTATGTAAATGTACATTTATATCGCACACGGGAAAGACTGAAAAAGGCTTTAAACAAGGAGGGCTATTATGATTAACAGAGAAATATTGGAAGAAGCATTATCAAACATTAATGACGAATACATTGTCGAAACACTCGAATGCGGCAACAAAGAAGGTATTCACAAACGCAGCTTTCGAAATGTATCCAAAATTGCCGCAGCTTTGGCTATTGTCTTCGTCGGGACAGTATCGGTCTTTGCCGCAACATATGCTCCTGTTCTAAAGCCGACAACAGTGGATGAAAACATGATTTATGCAGGCGGATACGGCGAAGGTCCGGAAGACGGGGATAAGGAGACCGGTCATGTGGTTGGCAATGGTGAGATTATTTCAAGCATGACAGAGCAGGCGGATGGCAGCGAAGGTAATCTCTGGCTTGACAAAACCGTTGAAACATATTCCGACAATGAAACAATGATTCAATATCATTTTGCGGACTATAATAAGGCTGTGGAATTTTTTGAAATCAGCAGCAGCTTTTCGGAATTGCCGGGTGTCGTTCAATCGGTTGCAGCATCCTATTGGAGCCATTCTGATATTATTGGATCGGAAGAGAGCCGTTATGACCGGATTGATTTAATTGTAACCACCATAAAATCCGATTATCAGATGAATGGAGGCACCTACGCTCTGTCAGAATACTATATTGCCGGGCCGGTTGCCGATAATGCGTTCATTGCTCAAAATCTATACGAAACACAAAATGAAAGAACATATGTGAATCGGAAT